>CAXQZM010000001.1:0-23406 GCA_964228455.1 Alphaproteobacteria bacterium
AAGGCCGGTCCAGATCCTCTTGGCGTCCTCGAGTGCATCCCTTTTTTCCGTCCAGGAAGTCTGACGCGCAGCCCCAATTAAACCAAATCTTGAGCCAAAATCCGTTAACCTTTGGTCAGCGTTATCAGCTCGTAACTGCAACCGAAATTCTGCGCGTGAAGTGAACATCCGGTAGGGCTCGTCAGCACCTTGCGTCGTCAGATCATCGATCATGACACCAATGTACGCTTGACTTCTATCCAGCGAAAAAGTTGATCCAGGACTTCCCACAGCCAATGCGGCATTAACTCCTGCAATCAACCCTTGCGCAGCTGCTTCCTCGTATCCAGTTGTTCCATTTATTTGGCCAGCAAGAAACAAGCCCTTCTGGCGCCGAGCTTCAAGTGTTGGCTTAAGCTCCCTCGGATCAACACAATCATATTCAATAGCATATCCGGGCTGTAGTATCTTAGCCTTCTCCAAGCCAATTATAGAGGCAACCATGGCCTCCTGCACGGTCTGTGGTAGACTAGTAGAGATACCATTAGGATATATAGTAACATCGTCTAGCCCCTCGGGCTCCAAGAAAATCTGATGCCTTAACTTCTCAGAAAAGCGCACCACCTTGTCCTCGATTGCGGGACAGTAGCGAGGCCCAATGCCGTCAATCTGGCCTGAATAAACCGAAGATAGCTTTATGTTTTCAGAAATAATTTTGTGTGTTCGGGAATTAGTATAAGTTACGCCACAGTCGACCTGCGGTAGGGTGATTTTGTTAGTTAAAAATGAGAGGGGGGTCGGTTCCTTATCCGCGCTTTGAGTTTCAATGGCGTCCCATGCAATCGTGTACTTATCAAGTCGTGGAGGAGTTCCAGTTTTTAGTCTACGGAGTTTAAAACCCATTTTCTCAAATCTTTGGGAGAGTGCATTTGCCGGTTGCTCTCCCCAGCGACCAGCTGGCCAGCTCTCAGGTCCTAAATGAATTAAACCACGCAAAAAGGTTCCCGTTGTAATGATAACTTGAGCGCCGATAATTTTCCGGCCATCTTCTAATATTAACCCTGCGAGCTCTCCGGAATTTGAAAAATATATGTCACCCACAGCACCTGAAATAACCGAGAGGTTTTTATACTCAGCCAGCGCTCTTTGCATAGCCCGCCGATATAGCTTGCGATCTGCTTGGGTTCTTGGACCCTGCACAGCGGGACCCTTTGATGAATTCAAAAGACGATACTGGATTCCTGCTTGATCAGTTACGCGGCCCATCAAACCATCGAGCGCATCAATCTCTCTGACCAGATGCCCTTTCCCAAGACCTCCTATGGCTGGGTTGCATGACATCGTCCCTATGGTTCTCAAGTCCAATGAAATTAGTGCCGTAGCAGCCCCCATACGCGCTGCAGCAGCGGCTGCCTCGCAACCTGCATGCCCGCCTCCAACGACAAGTACATCAAATTCGCTTCTATCTGAACTAACGAGTCCGCTCATCGTTTAATTATAGTGTAAATCTAGTCGCGGTTCCAGATGGCATTGGTCACGCGTGTTTTCAAAAAAGTTGTGTGTGCCTCAAGCTCTTCCTCAGATGGCGCGTGAGCTCTAGCTGGCCGTTGAATTCCACTTGGCCGTAGGTCAGCAGAAAGCGCGACTGCCGCTAGCTCTGACGCACCTACACCCGCTCCATCATCACCCAGCCCGAGCCCTCGTTGCCGTCCGCCAAGCAGCTCAGCATAGACTTCTGCTAGCAACTCAGAGTCTAGCAAGGCTCCGTGTACAGTTCGGGAAGTATTATCTACGCCCAAACGACGGCAAAGAGCATCCAAGTTATTCTGCTGGCCAGGAAATTTCTTTCGGGCAATTGTTAATGTATCAACAACACGCTCTGCGTTAAGCCCCGGAATATCAAGGCGCATGAACTCAGCATTTAAAAACCCAATATCGAATGGTGCATTATGGATCACCAATTTCGCATCGCCAATGAAACTTAAAAAGTCCTGCGCAATCTCATGAAATTTAGGACACCCCTTCAGCTTTGCATCGGTTATCCCTGTGATTTTTGTGGCTCCCTCACTCATCGGCCGCTCGGGATCAACATATACTTGAAAAGTGCTGCCCGTCGGGATCAAATCCACTATCTCTAAAGCGCCTATTTCTACGATACGGTCTCCTTGCTTTGGGTCCAAACCGGTAGTTTCGGTGTCTAGTACAATTTGCCTTTCCATCTTACTCATAATTGCCTCCTAGTCAGTAAAATTGGGAAAGGAGCCAAAGATCTTTCTTGGTATTTTTTACACAATGCCATCACTTTCAAATATATCTAAGTTTTGACTAGCGCTGGAACAGAAGATCTTCAAGACATCCTAATCATCAAAAATAGCTCTAATTCATTTGATAGAAATCTATTGATATGTACCTCCGCCACTCATGGAAGTTCAGAGCAGAGATATTGAGCCTTAAATTTTATATTTTTATCTAAGGGCATTTATTTCCCACGCTGCGTTCACTACTTCTGTTACATTAATCGTAGTAATTTCGAAGGAACGATCATGTCGGCGCATCACGAAGCACTCATCCAGGCCATGGTATTAATCTCTGCATCTGACGGAAGCATGGAAGACTCAGAAATTGCCAGTATTGGACGAATAATTAGAGATGCTCCTGTGTTTTCTGGATTCGACATGAACCAATTAAGGCCAATCACGGAAGCATGCGCTGCAGCATTATCGCAAGAAGATGGCCTCGACCTAATAGTTGCGTCGATAGTTGATAAACTTGACACCCAACTAGCCGAAACCGCTTATGCTTTTGCGCTAGATATAGCAGCAAGTGACGGTAAAGTAGCACCCGAAGAGATGTCTATTCTTGAAATGCTGCGTCATTCTCTAAACATCGATCGCTTGATTGCTGCAGGGATTGAGCGAGGCACACGCGCTCGTTTCTATCAATCCTAGGTGACTGCAGTGACCATATCGTCATGGGCTGGGCTGAGTTTTGACAAGCCCCGGTTGATGGGTGTGGTTAACGTTACTCCCGACAGTTTTTCAGATGGAGGGAAGTTTTGGGATACCGCTGCTGCCATTGATCAATGTCATAAGCTAGTTGAAGAAGGAGCTGATATTCTAGATCTTGGAGGCGAGAGCACGCGACCGGGAGCAAAAACTGTCACGCCCACACAGGAACAAGATCGTATTTTACCAGTTGTAGAGGCTCTTCGTGATAGCGCTGCACTTCTGTCAGTCGATACTCGTAACCCCTCTACAGCTCAGGCGGCAGTGGAGGCAGGCGTCCAAATTTGGAATGACGTGACAGCACTAAAAGGGGATCCTTCTTCTCTTTCTTCAGCGCTAAAGCTTAAGGTTCCACTGTGCCTAATGCATATGAGGGGGTCGCCCAAAACGATGCAAGTTGACCCCACTTATAAAAACGTAGTGTTAGAGGTGCAAAAAACCCTTTTGGAGCAGGCAGACGCATTGACCACTAGGGGATTTGATCCGTCGCTTATATGCTTAGATGTAGGAATTGGTTTCGGTAAAACATTGCAACATAATTTGGCTCTAATGAGCAATCTTGAAAAATTTATTAGCCTGCCCTTTGCTCACATGCTGGGGGTTAGTCGAAAATCCTACATTGAGAAAATCATGGAAAAGCCACTCCCAGCCAATCAGCGGTTACCTGGATCGATTGCAACAGCGGTCATAGCCTTGCAAAAAGGTTGCAGGCTATTTCGGGTTCATGATGTTAAGGAGACTCAGCAAGCACTAACAATTGCTGAACAAATATTAAGGGTGGCTTGACCACCATCTTCCACCACGCCAAGGCACCCAAATGAAATTATTTGGAACAGACGGGATCCGTGGCACCGCAGGCACCTTTCCTATGACAACTTCGATAGTTGCGAAAGTAGCAAAAGCGGCTGGGCATATTCTTCGCCCCAAGGGGTTAAAAAACCCAATAGTAATTATTGGGAAAGATACGCGCCTTTCTGGCTATACATTCGAACCTGCACTGGTGTCTGGATTTGCCTCGGTTGGGTGGAATGTTCAGTTGCTTGGCCCTCTTCCAACTCCCGCAATAGCAGCACTGACCACTTCAATGCGCGCCCAAATGGGCGTAATGATATCTGCGAGTCATAATCCTTACATAGATAATGGAATTAAAATTTTTGATCCCAATGGTTTCAAAATTTCAACTGAACAAGAATTAAGAATTGAAGAGCTTGTCGAAATTCTTGAGCAGGGCACCGAAGACTCCCTAATTGTGCCACCCACGGACTTAGGCCGAGTTAGCCGCTTGGATGGATCTGATGGAGCTGGTGGGCGTTATATTGAGCTTGCTAAATCCTCTTTCCCAAATGATCTTGATTTGTTTGGAATGAAAATTGTTTTAGATTGCGCGCATGGAGCAAGCTATCGGGTTGCTCCGCGGGTTCTCCATGAATTAGGCGCCGAAGTAATCGAAATGGGTGTAGACCCAGATGGCACAAATATAAATGATCAGGTGGGTGCCACAGCTCCTGAGGCACTAAAAGAGAGAGTGATCAAAGAAAAAGCAGATATAGGTATAGCATTAGATGGTGATGCTGATCGCTTAATGATAGTCAACGATTCTGGCGAAGTGGTTGATGGCGACCAAATCCTTGCGACACTTGCAACCTTTTTAAGCGAAACAGGCCGCCTCGGCGGTAGAGTAGTAGTAGCTACCGTAATGTCAAATATGGGTCTCGACACATATTTAAGTGACCTTGGCTTGAGCCTCGTTCGGACGGCAGTAGGTGATAAACATGTAACAAAGAAAATGCGTGAGCTTGGTGCTAATTTAGGAGGAGAGCAGTCGGGTCATATGATCTTAAGCGACTACTCAACAACAGGGGATGGTTTAGTCGCAGGCCTGCAAGTCTTGGGCCTTATGAGACGAAAGAAAAAAACTAGCTCTGAAGCAACACGCTGCTTTAAACCTCTGCCCCAGATGATACGTAATGTAAGGTTCCATGGCGAAAACCCGCTTAACGATTTGGGCATACAAAAATTCATAAACGACGTCGAGCTTGCATTAGGCGAAAAAGGTCGGGTGCTTGTTAGAAAATCCGGCACTGAACCTCTACTTAGACTTATGGTTGAAGCCGAAGAAGAAGAATTAGTAATTAAAACCCTAAATAATCTGGAATCCGCGGTAACTATCTAATGAAAGGAAAAGTTCTTGTAATAGCAGGCTCTGATTCAGGCGGCGGTGCCGGCATTCAAGCAGATATTAAAACGATAACAAGCCTGGGCGGTTATGCTATGACTGCACTAACAGCGCTAACTGCTCAGAACACTCTAGGAGTTCATGCGGTCCATGAAGTTCCTTTAGACTTCATTGAAAAACAAATCCGCGTGTGCCTAGATGACCTGGGTGCTGACGCAATAAAAACTGGAATGCTTAATTCAGCTAAGGTTATTGAGCGAATTGTAACCGTGTTAGCTGACTACCCAAGTATACCAATAATATGTGATCCCGTAATGAGAGCAAAAGGAGGTGCACCCCTTCTGGAAGAAGATGCACAGTCTGCATTAAAGGAATTACTTTTGCCACGAAGTTACGCGATCACACCAAATGTCCCAGAGGCTGAAGCACTTTCAGGGATGCGCATTGAAACCCCAACCGACCTAACGAGAGCCGGTAAAGTTTTGTGCAAAATTGGTTGCCAACTGGCACTTATGAAGGGAGGTCATCTCACAACACCCACGATGACTGATTTATTGGTTAGCAGGAAAACCGCACAAACACTCTCAACCGGACGAGAGCGGTCTTTAAGCCGCCACACGCACGGCACGGGGTGCACGCTTGCTGCTGCATTAGCTATAGGCGTAGCACAAGGTTTGGATGCTTATAGCGCTGCAAATCAAGCTGTAGAGTACGTAGCTAGCGCTATGCAAAATGCTCCAGGCTTCGGTAAGGGGCATGGCCCATTAAACCATGCGTGGAAATACGCTCCAAAGGTCCTATCTTAGGGAACATATGAACAATCAAGCTCTGCCTTTCCTTGTGCATGAAACGGATATTTCGGGCCGTCTCGTACAGCTAACAGATGTAGCGCAAGATATAGCCAGTCGTCGCACTCTTCCTATCCCGGTGCAGGGATTACTAGCTGAAGCGGTTGCCATTGCTGGAGCGATGCGCTCCTTGCTTCAATTCCAAGGTAAGTTAATTATTCAGGCTAAGGGGAAAGGTCCAGTATCTATGCTTGTCGCTCAAGCTACACCAGATGGGGGGCTCCGGGCGACAGCGAATGTCGATGAGAAAAGACTAAAAGCATATGGTAAGATACCATCGTTTTACGCCCTTCTCGGCGAAGGGTATGTAGCGTTCTCGCTTGATCGAGGGTCAGACTTTGAGCTAACTCAAGGTATTGTGGAATTACAAAAAGAAGGTCTTGCAGCCTCTTTGCAGCACTATTTTGATCAATCTGACCAAATAAGCCTTCGTTTAATTTCAGCTGCTAAATTTCGCGATACTGGTTGGGTTTCAGGTGCTATTGCTATACAGCGTTTGCCACTCATCGGTGGCGAAGGCGCAACAGATTCTGCCGCATCTGGCCAAACATATGGAGAGCGAACTGGAGCAAAAATTGGCCATGAAGAAATTGCCAAAGATATGTGGGACGAAGTTCTAACTTTGTTTAATACGACAAAGGCATCAGAGCTAACTGACCCTAATCTCTCAGGACAACAGCTACTTTATAGATTATTCCATGAGCAAGGTGTGCGGGTCGCGGAGCCTGAAGGACTCACGCGATTTTGCGTATGTGATAAGGAAAGATTTGTTATTGCACTCCAATCACTAAATGAAGCCGACTTATCCGAGGTATTCACTGATGGTCAGGCATCGTCTACATGTGAATTTTGTGGAACAACTTATACAGCATCGAGAGAAGAGCTTGCCAGTTTTGCTCGTTCTGCGATCTGAAATCTCAAGTGAAAGCCCTCATTATTGAGGCTTTTGCTCTGCCGAAAGGCTTCATAACAGAAACTAATCGCACTAGTTGACGATCTAAAAAAGCCTCGACTTGATCACGATTATTTCCTGCTTGGGATAGCCAAAAGAGCAAAGTCGCGCCATATACCGCAATGAGGGTAGTGCGCTTTGTAAACCAATCAAACCCAACATCTTGAGAGCCCACAGCCTCCCAAATTGCATCAGCACTTCGATACGACATCTTCGTAGCGGCATAGACATGCTGAGGCAAAGAGACGAAATGTAGAGCTCGGCGAACAGACTCACGATCTTTCTCCACGTAATCAAGACGGCTTAATATCGCTGCTTTTACTCTTGAAGTTGTGTCGCCATCCGTTGGAACAACCATTGATAAATCTGTTAACCGATGGTGATGATCGATCATGCTGAGCCCGTCTGGGAAATATTCCTTTGCTAATCTGAAGTCAATTTCAACATCTTTCGATGCCCTTCGAAGTGCTGAATCAGACCACCCATCGAATGGCACGTGCAATAAAAGGGCTTTAAACAATTCTTCTTTCATCACTCTTATCTAGGATTTCACGATACATTTCGCTAGAGCCGCGACATGACGAACATCAGACCAGTCAAAGGAACCCGTGATATTTGGGGGGCCGATCAACGAAAACATCGACATATTGTTGATACCGCGCGTGCTACCGCCGAACGTTATGGCTTCGAAGAAGTCACAACACCATGTTTCGAGCATGTAACTACCTTCGATCGCACCCTTGGTGAAACATCCGATGCTGTTATGAAGGAGATGTATCGCTTTGAAACACAAGGTGGCGATAAAATTGCTTTGCGGCCAGATAATACAGCAGGATTTGCACGAGCATTTCTTTCGAATGGCTGGCAAGAGCGTCTTCCTGTCCGGGGCTTCTACGCGGGACCTCAATTTAGGCATGAGAGGCCTCAAGCGGGCCGTTATAGACAATTTACACAAATCGGCATTGAATGCTTAGGCATTGCAAGCCCGATACAAGATGTAGAATGCATAGCATGTGGCGTGGAACTATTGGACACCCTCGGCTTGGACAATCTCAAAGTAGAACTTAACACGCTTGGGGATGAAGATAGCAGAAATGCTTACCGACATGCGCTTGTAGATTTTTTGTCGCCAATCCAAAGCCAACTATCCCCAGATAGCCAAACTAGGCTATCCAAAAACCCTCTGCGAATATTGGATTCCAAAGATCCTGACGATCAAGAAATATTGAGGGATGCCCCAATTTTTGAGGAATACCTTAATCAAGAATCGAAGGAATTTTATGAAATAGTTAAATCGGGCTTAGATTCGCTCAAGATTCCTTTTATTCACAATGATCGTCTCGTTCGCGGTCTCGATTACTATAGTCATACCGTATTTGAAGTAAAATCAGATGGGTTAGGCTCACAATCAACCATTCTTGCAGGCGGTCGCTATGATGGGCTAATAAAACTTATGGGCGGACCTCCCACACCAGGGGTTGGCTGGGCAGCAGGCGTCGATAGGCTATCAATGTTAAGTGAAGATGACCCAGGTTTTTCCGTTGCAGCAGTAATAATGCCTATGGGCAACGAAGTAGTGGCACCAGCTCTGCATCTTGCCAAACGTCTTAGAAACGAAACTGGACTTCCAGTAACATTTGATATGTCAGGAAATTTAAAGAAGCGTTTTGCTAGAGCTAATAAAATAGGTGCCAAATTAGCATGTGTTTTAGGCGAAGATGAGCTTTCTGCAGGTACAATTACAATTAAACGCTTAGAAACTGGCACTCAAGAAACGGCAAGCCTCGAAACATTAAGTGATTTCATTAGGGGGGCTGTTTCATGAACTGGCTTGATAACCTTCCTAAGATGATTGATCGTCGCGCAGAATTAGAGTTATTGATCTCCAATCCTGACAAAGCTGGAACGCCTGAGTACATAAAGTGGAGCCAGGAGTATTCTGAACTAGGGCCGATTGTTGAAGCTATTACTTCTTATCAAGTGAAGAAACAGGCATTTGATGAAGCTGATGAAATAATAAATGATCCAAGCGCTGAGCCTGACATTAAAGAATTAGCCACAGAAGAGTACCATGAACTGAAAGCATTGCTGCCTAGAGAGGAAAAAGCTCTTCAAATCATGCTTCTACCGAGAGATGAAGCTGACTCAAAAAACGCAATAATGGAAATTCGGCCAGGTACCGGCGGAGATGAAGCAGGGCTTTTCGCACGTGACCTACTTGAAATGTATCAAAAGTATGCGGCGGTTCTCAGCTGGAAATTTGAAATTATTGAGCTTTCCGAGAACGACCTGGGTGGGGTGAAAGAAGCACAAGCACGCATCTCGGGGCAAAACGTATTTGCCAAACTAAAGTTTGAAGCAGGCACTCACAGGGTCCAACGCGTCCCAGAAACTGAAACTCAAGGCCGTGTACACACATCTGCAGCGACAGTTGCAGTGCTGCCAGAGGCTGAAGAAATAGATATAAAAATTGAAGAAAAAGACATTCGTATTGATACAATGCGCGCTTCAGGTGCTGGCGGCCAGCACGTCAACACAACAGATTCGGCCGTACGAATTACGCACCTCCCAACCGGAATTGTTGTAACGCAAGCACAGAAATCTCAGCACCGAAATCGGGATGAGGCAATGCGGATTTTACGTGCTAGGCTCTACGACCTTAAACGCTCACAAGCAGCTGCTGAGCGCGCTGCAGATCGCAAAAGCCAAGTGGGTTCAGGTGATCGGTCAGAGAGGATTAGGACCTATAACTACCCACAAGGGCGAGTATCTGACCATCGAATAAACCTAACCCTATACAAGTTAGACAAGGTAATGATAGGCGAATCCCTTGGAGAACTAGTTGACGCTTTAGTCGCTGCAGATGAAGCAGAACGACTTGCAGCAATAGGAAATGGAGAGTGATATCTATTTCCGCGGCACTTGACCAAGCTGTCGCGCGACTTGAGGCTGTCAAGCTTCCTGAGGCTAGATTAGACGCAAAGTATCTCATGGCAGAAGTGCTAAATCGAGAGCACGTGGGTATTACATTAATTGGCGATGAACAGCTTTCTACAGATCAACTAATTGCATTCCACGACTTAGTTGATCGACGGGCTGAGCGAGAGCCTGTTTCAAAAATTATTCAGCGTCGCGCCTTTTACGGGCAAGACTTCATAGTGAGCACCGGCACCCTCGATCCAAGAGCTGACTCAGAATCTTTGATCGACTTAGCGTTATCTCTACCAGCTGCCGACACCATTCTGGATCTTGGAACCGGTACGGGCTGCCTTCTCTTAACCTATCTACGTCACCGACCAAACGCGCGCGGATGCGGCACTGACATGTCTCGGGAAGCTATCGCGGTTGCGAAAGATAATGCCCAATCGTTAGGATTGACCAAACGCAGCGAATTACTTCTAGGGTCTTGGATTGAGCCTCTAAATGAGGGCACCACTTTTGATCTGATTATTTCAAACCCGCCTTACATTCGTGATGACGAGTATAATATCCTCCAACCTGAGGTCCAAAAATGGGACCCGCCACTGGCTCTTTTTGCAGGGAAGGATGGACTTAATGCCTATCGAGAGATTTTTTCGAATATTAAGAAAGTCTGCAAAACGCAGAGTCACTTATGCTTAGAAATCGGTATCGGTCAGGGCGAAGAAGTGAGAAAATTAGCAAACCGAGGTGGTTGGGAGTTCATCAAAAGTAAAAATGATTTGGGAGGAATTGAACGGGCGCTTGCCTTTCGATTAGATCAAAGCTAATAACCTATTGTCGCAGTTGTAACAGTGGCCTATCCCCGAACACACGTAACGTTCATTTACCAAGCCTGCACGCAGGTTTGAAACAACTTCAGGAACTCTCATGGCTCAACAAAACCGGAGTCGTCGCCCACGCGGCCGCAACAATAATCAGAACCGGCAAAAGTTTATCAACAAGAACCAAGCCTTTGATTCTAGCGGACCACAAGGCCGCGTTAGAGGGAATGCCCAACAAGTTTATGAAAAATATCAAGCTTTGGCGCGCGACGCTCAAGCCGCTAATGAGCACACTCTCGCAGAAGCCCACTTCCAACACGCGGAGCACTACTTGCGGCTTTATAACGAAATGCTCGAGCAAATCGAAGTGCAAAGAGCAGAAAAAGCAAAACGTGACGAAGAGCGAGCGGTGGAGCGGGGTACTAGGGAGCAAGAATCATCAGAAAGCGCTGCTTCCACAGAAAACACAGTTACCGGCCAGGCAGAGGTTTTAGATCTCGGAGCATCTCCTCAACCGAGCGTTGTGAGCTCCGATGAGAAGCCTATTTCCGAAGAGAGTGCCGCATAACTAAACTTGAATGGCTGGTCTTGAATACCTTCATCGCCACTTAAATGACCCAAACCCTGCACGGTTGGCATTTTTACAGCAGAAGCAGAGGGAACAGCAAGACTATATCCTTGACCTAAAAAACGGTACCAACCCAACTACCCAAGGAAAGAAATGGGCACAATTTGCCGAAGCACAAATTGATAATGCCTTAACAACAGCCTGGCACACATGTCGCCAAGCTCATAGGTTCATAAAAAGCCATGAATTTGATCCAATACCTGGAATGTTCATTCTTGGCCTCGGCAAATTAGGTGGCAATGACCTTAACTTTTCTTCCGATATAGATATCGTCGCATTCTATGATCCAAAAATTCTGCCTATCCCCGAGACTGCAGGTCGAACCCATATATGCGCAGAGGTTTTGCGTGACTTGATAAGACTGATTGATGGACACAAGTCGGGGGCCTTCGCTTGGCGCACTGATTGGCGTTTGAGACCCGATCCTAGCGTGACAGACTTAGCTATGTCTACTGACGCAGGTATCGATTATTTCTACTTCCAATCAGCTCCATGGCGTCGATTAGCACTGGTGAAAGCGAGAGTAATTGCCGGGGATAAAAAAGCAGGTGAGGCATTTCTTGAAAATCTACATGCATTTATATGGCGCCGCCATCTTGATTTCTCAATGGTTCAAGAAATTGCTGGTTTAAAATCACGAATACATCTTGAACACCCAGAACTAGCAAATTCTAGGCGAGTTTCTCATAACCTTAAGGTACAGGATCGGTTTAATTTGAAACTTGGAAGGGGCGGGATTCGTGATGTTGAATTTGTTGCAAATGCATTGCAACTGCTTTGGGGAGGTCGATACGCTAGCTTGCAACAACCACACACTCAAACTGCATTGCAGGAACTTGAGAACCTTGGCTTTCTCAAAAACGCTAAAAATTTAAACGTTGCATATAGTAGAATGCGAACGTGGGAAAACACAGTTCAGGCTTATGAAGACCGACAGACCCATCTAATGCCCAAAACAGAAGCTGCTCAAGATTGGATATCTCAAGTGTGTGGAGTCAACTTTTCTGAACTAAATGACGAATTAGCTCATCATCGAATGGCAGTTGCGCAAGCTTTTGACTCCCTTTTTGAGCACGTTTCCCCGACTCCCAGTTTACCAAACTTGAGGCATATTAAACCATTAGATCTAGAATTAAACGAACGCAACGCGATGGGTCTTGGAAGCTTGCTAGAAGTCCTTGATCAGGTCTTGTCAGAGCGCTCTAATGTTGAAGCAGATAGGCTGAAGCTTATGCATTGGTTGACAAGATTAAAAGGGAAAAATGCTTACCTTGCCGCACTTCAAGACACACCGTCTCTGGCAGCACTAGCATTCAGAAGCATTCTAGATAGCCCTCTTGTTGCCTCTTTAGTTAGCCAGACACCACTCGTGATAGATAGCTTATTTGCTCATAGTGATTTGATAACTAATTTGAACGTCCAAAAACTAATTCGCCGGGGCCAACTGCAAGTTAACGCGGCTCCGATGGGTGAGTATCGGTTGGGCGCATTACGCACCTGGATAAACGAAAGTCTATATCTAACATACTTAAGCACTTTGAGCGGCGAGTTAGAAGTGCTGCACGGAAACATAATTTTAGGGCAGTTGGCAGAGGGTGCATTAGACCTCTGTGCCAAGGTTGTGGCAGAAGATCTGTCAATATCTCACTTACCATTTACTATAGTTGCCATGGGGCGTTTAGGGCTTGAGCATATGGCGCCAGGGTCTGATCTCGACTTAATTTTTGTTTTGGATGAAAATATAGATTTAGCCGAAGGGAATCAGGCCGTTGCGCGTTTTATGACGGCAGTAAATGCTCGTATGGCAGAGGGTCGCGTTTATGAAATTGATACTCGCTTGCGGCCATCCGGGGCATCTGGACCTCCAACTTTATCCTTCAACACTTTCGCCGAACATCAGTTGACCAGAGCAAAAACATGGGAGCACTTAGCTCTCACATTTATGCGACCACTTAATGGGGTTTATCACAGCTGCACGCCTCAGCGGCAACGATTGCTAACCCTCAAACATGAAATATTGAGTCGTAAGCGCAACCTTCCGCAGTGCCTTAAAGATATCAGAGTCATGTTACGGCGTTTACAAGAACAGCGCATTGATCAGGACGGGGAAGCTGTGGGTGAGGTTAAACTAGCAGCTGGAGGCACGATGGAGCTAGAATACTTGTGCGCAGCGCAAATTTTAACAAGACCAGACCTGACTGGTCATAGTCAGGCTTTGGCAGACTTAAATCTTAAAGAAACTGCAAATATTCAATCCTCTGCCCTAGCCTATCAACGGCTTCTGGGGGCCGAATGGGAGCAAAAACATCCAACGCTTGCCCACAGGTTTAGAGAAACCCAGACCCATGTTCGCAAACTTATGTTGAAAATTCTCGGAGATCCTAGTGGATATCCAAGCGCTGCAGAATGGGAAGAAAAGCAAGTTGATTGGAGCAATTAGCAAAGAAACGAATATAATGCTCGCATTAGCTAAACCTGCTGCCAACCTTTGAGCAAATACTTTCAGAGATTAAATTCTCTAAAATCCGATTGGTAACGGCCTTCCATTTATGGTGGGAAAACCATCCTGCTGAAAGCCAAAAGAAAAAAATTCTCGACCCTCTTCATCACGCTCAGCAAAACTAGCTATAGTTGCAAGGCCTACAGATCCGAGGGTTAACAGTTGCGCCAGGTTCCGCTCTGGAACACGAGCAGATCTCTGCATAGCAACAATGAGACCCCGCAAATCATCTATGGTTAAATTCAAATCGCCCGTGGCCAGTAATGATGCGCCTGGCGAAAAAGTTAGGATCCCGCCCAATTGAGCATTCACAAGGTCAGATTCATAGTGCGTTCCATCAAGACTCAGACTAAGAACGGGCGCGTCAGCTAGGTCTATTGGGAAGCCACTAGTATCAAAAAACAAGCTTGCTAGACCGACCCAAACTTCACTCGGCAGCGCGGTAATGCTTACGACCATGCCTAACTCTTGTGGGAGCCCTGGACTAAACAAATTAGACCATGCCGGCTCATATGCCTGGGTCAAAAGGGGGTAATCTATACCCATGCTTCCTATATTCACGATGAGCTCAACATTTTTTGAGTTCGGTGTCATAACAAATGGGCTGAGTATCTTAAGACTAGCGCCAGCTTCTGCTAACTCAAAAAATCCTGGCTCATCTAAACTTTCAACGCGAAAATTTGATACGCCGCCATTTATGCTAATGGCTCGGAGGTTTCCGAGAAGCTGGCCCAACAAGGCCGATTGTGAACGATCTTTTGCAAATAAGAGCCCAGCAGTATCGTTTTTTGTTAGACCTTCAATTTGAAAGTCGAACACACCGCTATCTACTCTAGCCAAGAATTTAGCATCTGGGGAATCAATACTAATACCATCTGCCTCTATAGAAAAAAACATGGACTGGTAACCATCTGAGTCTAATGCAACGTTACCTTGGACAACCGCCTGCTCCAAAGTTGTATGTGCAATAGTCTCTCTCGGTCCTTGATCTCGGAGCGCCATCCAGCGGGTAGACAGATTGCTAAGCGTTAATTCTAGGTCTAACCCACTTAGGTCTTGCGGCGGACTTCGATCTTTCCCAATCGCATTCTTCCCCTCTTGGCCAGAGTCTACCAAACCCGCGAATAACTTGTTTGTGAGGACAAGAAGATCACCCCCATTCGCTTCTGAGTTAGATAGCCTTAAGCTCAGCGTGAAATTGTCAATTGACTCCTTAAAGTCAGCCACGTCCTGCATGTCCGCGGAAAAACCGTTCACGATAAGGTCAAGAGTTGGAAAGCCATTTTTACTGGTCAGGCTCATATTCAAGTCTTTAATAAGAAACTGCCCCGATGGATGCTGATAAGTTAAATCAGCTAACCCAAACTGTAGCATTTCAAATCCGTTATTTGCTCTAGAATAGAGCCCACTGAACACTATTGGGCGAAATGAGAGAATAGCACCATCCAACATTTCTGAGGTCGTTTGAATATCGGTAATCCGAACTTCAGTTAAGTCCGAATCTCTCTCTCGTAAGTCGATCGTTAGACTGGGCAGAATTGCTGGACGCGCGGGTAATCTTGGATTTAAAACTTGGGCAATAAATCCTGCGGAAGTTTGGCTCAGAGAGATCTCGTCATAGGAAATTTCACGTAATACCAGCAGTGGATTTTGTGAAGATAGCAAGCTTTCTACGATAACTAATGCTTCACTTTCGTCCAATTCAGCGCGTGCAAAAGAGGAAAAAATTAAGAAGCTTATTGAAAGCAGCCGACAGAACATTCTGGGTCTTAAATATCTAAATTTGACACTTCTAGGGCTTTTGTTTGAATAAAATCGCGCCGAGGCTCTACAGCGTCGCCCATTAACGTTGTGAAAACATCGTCTGCTGCCTCACCATGCCCAATTTTAACCTGTAAAAGGGTGCGGGCATTTGCGTCCATGGTTGTCTCCCACAACTGCTCAGCATTCATCTCGCCTAATCCTTTATAACGCGAAATCGCCTGACCTTTGCGGCCAGCATCTAGTATAAGAGTAGCTAAATCCGACGGCCCAAAAACCTGCACTTTGTTTTCTTTCTGCTCCAAAAGTGCTGGTTTTTGAAAAACTGGTTTTAGAGCATTTCCCAATTTAGCAAGCCTGACTGAATCAATGCCAACAAAAGTCAGAGGATCAAGACGATGCACCTGGCTAACTCCTCGAAGCACCCTCATAGCCTTAAGTCCTCGATTAGATCCAGGACCACGTTCGTTGCTTGGATCACCTTCCATTATGACTTCCACAGACCAGCCTTTTGCGTAGTCAGGCTCTGGCGCATTCATGAACACGCTCATGCGATCTGCAACCGTCTGCCACTCCCTGGCATCTTTACGCATACTGCTGTCAAAAGCTCCAGCTAGAAACGCAGCTTCCACAGCTCCTTTGTGACCCACTCTGCGCGAAATTGTGTCGATAGCGCCTTGCGCCGTAAGACAATCTGCAACCAAGCTCTCTAGATCGCCACCTGCCCGCTGCGTTCCATCTTCTACTAGAAAAACAGCATCCTTGACACCTTCCTTAAGAAGATGCTCGCTTAGTGAGCGCTCATCCTTCAAATAAGTTTCTGAACTACCTTTCTTGGCTCTGAACAGAGGAGGCTGCGCAATATACAAATATCCCCTCTCTATGAGCTCCGGCATCTGCCGGTAAAAGAAGGTAAGCAACAATGTTCTGATATGAGCTCCATCCACATCCGCATCGGTCATAATTATGATCTTATGATACCTGAGTTTCTCGATATCGAACTCATCGGCCCCGATACCGGTACCAAGGGCTGTTACAAGAGTCCCAATCTGGTCTGACCCTAACATCCGATCAAACCTGGCACGCTCTACATTAAGAATTTTCCCACGTAGCGGCAGTATGGCCTGTGTTTTTCTATCCCGACCTTGCTTGGCAGATCCGCCTGCAGAATCCCCTTCCACGATTAATATTTCAGCTTCTTCAGGGTTCTTTGACTGACAATCAGCTAACTTGCCTGGCAAGGAAGCTATATCATTCCCACCCTTTTTTCGGGATAATTCTCGGGCCTTACGCGCAGCTTCGCGAGCTGTTGCGGCTTCTACAATTTTGCTTATCAGGGTCTTTGCTTCCGACGGGTGCTCTTCTAACCACTCACCTAACTTTTCATTCACTAACGCTTCTACAACTGGCCTCACCTCTGAACTAACCAGTTTGTCTTTTGTCTGTGAAGAAAACTTTGGATCAGGAACTTTAACGGATAAAACGCAAGTCATGCCCTCTCGCGAATCTTCGCCTGAAAGACTTACCTTCTCCTTCTTCATTAACCCACTTTCCTCAGCATAACGGTTTATCTGTCGCGTCAGCGCGCCTCGAAAACCAGCGAGGTGAGTGCCACCGTCTCGCTGAGGGATGTTGTTCGTAAAACACAACATTGTTTCGTGATAGGAATCATTCCATTGAAGAGCCACCTCAACGGTAATTTCATCCTTTTCGGCACTAATAGAGATCGGTGTATCAAATGAGGCGGATTTTTTTCGGTCCAAATACCCGACAAAGGCCTCTAGACCTCCCTCGTATACGAGCTCTGAAACTCTTGGTGAATCTCCACGCCCGTCAGTTAAGATAATCTTTACCCCTGAGTTCAGGAATGCTAATTCTCGAAGCCTTCTCTCTAAAGTGTCAAAATCAAAGTCTGTCTTGGTGAACGTCTCAGGAGAGGGCAAAAAGGTAACCATTGTTCCCTTCTCACCAGGCAAAGCCTCTCCAGTGAGTTTCAAATCCTCCTCTGCATCACCATCACAAAAGCGCATTTCATAAATCTTGCCACCGCGGGCGATCCTCAAATCCAGATAGGTTGACAATGCATTTACGACCGAGACGCCAACTCCATGCAGCCCACCAGACACCTTATACGAATTTTGGTCAAACTTACCGCCAGCGTGGAGCTGGGTCATTATAACCTGAGCCGCCGAAACTCCCTCATCAGCATGGATTTCAGTAGGGATACCGCGCCCATTATCTGAAACACTAGCTGAGCCATCTGAATTCAAAGAAACAGTCACTGTATCACAGTGGCCAGCAAGGGCCTCATCGATAGCGTTATCTACCACTTCATATACCATGTGATGCAAACCGCTGCCGTCATCTGTATCACCAATATACATGCCGGGACGTTTGCGGACTGCATCCAGTCCTTTAAGGACTTTTATGCTTTCTGCGCCGTAATTTTCGTTCTGTTCATTCATCCAATATTCTTAACCGAATCTGGCAGCGAATCATAGGTTTAAAGCACCATTTTCAAGCATGAAAACTGATGACTTATCCTCAACCTGAGGAACAACGAGGGGAGATCGATCTGTACCCGTGATCCAGGTCTGCGCAGCCAAATTAGTTAACTCCTCCATAAGTGCCTCCAAACGCCTAATATCTAAATGCGCAGCTAATTCATCAAGCAGCATTAACGGACGGAGTTTTGCTGCTTGGAGCAAGCGCGCTTGACCTAGAAATAATGACAGAAGCAAAGCTTTCTGCTCCCCTGTAGAGCATTGTTGAGCAGGCATCGACTTATCTAATAAAGTAACGGCCAAGTCTGTTCGATGAGGGCCTTCCAAAGTGCGCCCAGCTGCCAAATCCGCACTACGGTTTGTAGCCCAATGCTTGATCCAATCAGTTTCAACTTCGGGCGCAGTATGAACCTCTAAAGCCGCCTCCATTCTACCTCTGAGAGCCAAACCAGCAGAAGGAAATGGACCCACCCCTTGGGCAACTGCTGTTGCTAGCTGTGCCAAATAAATCCGTCGCGCATGGGCAACTGCAACCCCATGAGACGCCATTAACGCTTCTAAGCCAGATAACCAGGCCGGATCCGCTTTCTCCGATTGGTTTGCTGCGCTGCGAAGCAACCTATTTCTCTCTCTTAAGGCCTTGTTAAATGCGACAAGCTGCCCTCGATGATCAGGGTACATTGAAACTACAAAGCGGTCCAAAAGAGAGCGCCTATCCTCTGAAGAACCTCTAAAAAGCGCATCATCTGCTGGGGTCAGCGATACAATAGGCATAAGAGACGCTAAAGCCGCACCTGTGGCGGGCTTACCGTCTAATCGTGACAACTTCCCGTCAGATGTAAGCGCTCTGTTTATCGTATGCCGAAGCGGAGGCTTGGAAACCTGCCCCTGCACCACCCATGCTGGAGTCCCTTCATGCCCGTATCGAATTAGATCACGCGCGTCTGACCCACGCAGGCCTCGACCCCCACCAAGTAATGACAGCGCCTCTAACAAATTTGTCTTTCCAGCGCCGTTTGGACCAATTAAAAATACAAATTGCCCAGGCGGTACCGCTAACTCCAGATGCTCATATGAGCGAAAATTTTCGAGGCGAAGGCCTAATATCATTGTGTAGAGTAATACTTGAGCAAATTTGCTGGTAAAAGTGGATAATTATTGACTTTGAGCGTTTGCGATACATCCAAAACATCCATCACAAAATCCTTTAAACTAACGGCGTCTCTAACTCTTAAATTTTTTAAGAAAAAGTGCTTAATGCCAAAATAGATAATCATGTTACCCTTGGCCCCAGGTTTTGCCATTTTTAAGGTAAGCTATCTCCGCGGGCGTCGAATGCCTATTCAATGCCTTATTACGAGATGGGTATCTGCCATATTTCCTTATGACATCGGTGTGTTCGAGCAAGTATTTCAAGTTTTCCTGTAACCCCGCTGCCTCGAATAAACTTTTAGCCCAAGAATGTATTCCAAGAGATTCTGAGTGCATAAATGGCATTAGGAAAAATAGACGCTGTGGACCTTCAAACTTTTTATCATGGCCGGCGAGAACGGCTTCTTGTGCCAAAATCAAAGCAAGGCCATCTCCGGCGAATGCGCGTGCTGTCCCTCGATAAATATTTCGTGGAAACTGATCGAGACATATTATTTCAGCCAGGCGGCCCTCTGGGGTTTCTCGCCAACGATATAGTTCCCCCAAAAAAGCAGCCATTACGGTATCACCAAAACAATCACTGATCTCATCATCGACTTTCTTACTGCCATTCCACCAATCATCTGGCTTTAATGTTTCGAACCAATAGTGTAATATTTCGTTTGGGTTCTGCTCAAGCATTTTGTCGTTTCTCCTAGTAAATGGCTAGCAACTTAAAAAAATACCACTGACTGTCCTACTATAAATCTTCATACTTGCCAGAATTGGATCAAAGTATTATAGCAGTGGGAAGAACCGAACCTTACGGGGCGGCCTTCGAAAGAAGGGCGCCTTTTTTATTGCCTTGATTGATAGATTAGAAAAACTCACTGGCCCGATGGCCTCGCTTGAAGATCTCCTTCTTCCGTTGATTGACGAGTTGGGGTTCGAATTGGTGCGCCTTCAGTTCAATACTGGCGGTGGGCGGCCTCACCTTCAAGTTATGGCTGAGCCAAAAGATGGCAGTGTCATGGGGGTCGATGGATGCACTCTTCTATCACGCGAAATCAGTGCACTTTTGGATGCTGAAGATCCAATCGTTAGCGCTTTCGACTTAGAAGTTTCATCCCCAGGGACAGATCGACCACTAACAAGATTAAAAGACTTTATTCGATACAAAGGCTATGAAGCTAAAGTCGAAACTTTGGAACTCATCGAAGGACAAAAGCGCTATCGTGGAGCCCTAAACGGCGCTAAAGACCAAAACGTTTTACTGAACACCGATCAAGGCACGATCAGTTTAGAGTTCAAGCAAATCGCGAAGGCGAAGTTAGTTCTTACTGACACACTTACAAAAGCTGCCCTGACGGGCGAATTCCCACCAGCACCTGTTTCTTTGGAGAATTAAAATGGCTGCATCATTGAAATCCGCCCCCAATCTAGAAATGCTAACTATTGCAGACGCCGTATCGCGCGAGAAGAGTATAACCAGAGAAGAAGTCTTGGAAGCTATGGCACAAGCTGTAGCTCGAGCGGGAAAGCAAAAATATGGCCCAGACTATGACATCCGCGCAATTATTGACCCAAAAACTGGCGAAATGGAGCTCTCCCGTCACCGAGAAGTTGTAAGCGCACTAGAAGATGAGGAGCATGGAAATATTGCGATCTCATTGAGCGAAGCAAAATTTTACCAGGCAGATCTTGAAATTGGTGATTTCTTAATTGAGCCTCTCCCACCAATTGATCTTGGGAGGATTGCTGCCCAGTCTGCCAAACAAGTGATAGTGCAAAAAGTTCGCGAGTCAGAACGAGCGCTCCAATTTGCTGATTTTAAAGATCGAAAAGGAGAGATTATCAATGGTCTGGTGAAAAGAGTGGAATTTGGTAACGTTACTGTTGACCTCGGCCGTTCCGAAACGACTATGCGCCGCGATGAGCTAATACCTAGAGAATTGTTTCGAGTCGGTGACCGCATCCGCGCATATATCTTTGACGTGCGCGAAGAACAGCGCGGTCCACAAGTATTCTTGAGCAGGACCCACCCAATATTCTTAGCCAAACTCTTTGCAATGGAAGTGCCAGAAATTTATGAAGGCGTTGTTGAGATCAAATCAGTTGCAAGGGACCCAGGATCACGGGCGAAAATAGCAGTCATTTCTAATGATGGAGCAGTAGATCCAGTGGGTGCCTGCGTGGGAATGCGTGGTTCACGCGTTCAAGCTGTCGTAAAAGAGCTTCAGGGCGAAAAAATTGATATAATACCATGGACTGAAGACCAGGCTGGCTTTGTTGTAAACGCCCTGCAACCTGCTGAAGTCTCGCGCATTGTTATGGATGAAGAAGCGGGACGCGTCGAAGTGGTGGTTCCTGACGAGCAGCTCTCCTTAGCAATTGGACGTCGCGGTCAGAATGTGCGTTTAGCGTCGAATCTTACAGGGTGGGAAATTGATATTTCCACTGAGGCTGAGGATAGCGAAAAACGACAGCGCGAATTCCAAGAACGCACAGCTCTATTTGCAGAGGCATTGGATGCAGATGAGTTCATTGCAAACCTGCTAGCTACAGAAGGTTTTGCGGATATTGATGATGTTGCCGGAGCTGATCCGGACACATTGGCTGTACTTGAAGGTTTTGACCAAGCACTCGCAAATGAACTTCATAGTCGCGCAATAGCTTTTGTAGAAAACCGAGAAGCAGATCTTGAAGCAAAATGGAGAGAACTTGGTGTTCAAGATGATCTTGTTGAGCTAGAAATCTTTGGGCATGAGCTCTTAATAGCTCTGGGCGAGGCAAATATCAAAACGCGTGATGATCTAGCAGATCTTGCAGCAGACGAGCTTCAGGAGATATTAGCTGCATACGCCATTGATGAAGAAGACTCGCAAGCGATTATAATGGCGGCGCGCGCGCACTGGTTTGATGATGAAGTGGGCGATGAAATAGCTCCTGAAGAAGAGTAAGGAGTCATGCCTTGCCGACTCAACATCAAGATCTACCTGACACCGATGAAAAGCTAAGCCGCAAAATCAAGCAACGAAGGTGCATAGTGACCCGGTCGGTTATGCCGATGGATCAACTGATGCGCTTCGTAATGTCCCCTGATGGAATTCTCACGCCAGACTTAACGGGAAGACTGCCTGGGCGGGGTGCTCATCTTCAGCCGACAGAAAGTGTGCTTGAGGAGGCAGTAAAGGCCAAATGCTTTGATCGCGCATTTAAACAATCGGTGGAAGTAAAAGAACAATTTCCGCAACACGTACGCAAATTGATTGAGAGCCAGCTGTTACAGCGGCTATCTATGGCTCGTCGCTCAGGAGATTTAGCGGTTGGGCAAGATGCTGTTTTTGCTGCAGCTTCATCTGGAAAGCTAAGTGTTCTGATCCTGCCAGCCGATGCAACGGACAATGCCGCCGCGCGTTTAGCGGGAATATGTCGGGATTTCCCCAACCTAACTTTTTCTACCGCATTAGCCTTTGGCACAGCGCTTGGCAAAGCCAGAGTCACTAATTTAGCGATTACTCATAGTGCAAAAGGCGAACAATTTTGGAAGTTAGCCCATAAGTTTCGTGACTTTTTGGCGATAAAGTTCCATGAGCCGCAACCGGAAGAAATAGAAGATTAATATGTCAGACGATAAGAAACCAGTGCGTCCCTCTGGGACAGTTAAACAGCAGTTCGCTCGAGGCAAGACAGTTGCCGTGTCCGTAGAGACTAAGAAAAAGACAGGTGGCTTACTAAACATAAAGAAGCCAAGCATCTCCAAGCCAGTTGTTTCCAAACCAAAGACAGCAGCTACAATCGATTCTGGAGCTTTGATTGGTAGGAAGCCAGAAGGGGTTGCTGCAACCCCCTCCTCTAAGCCTGCCGCTGTCTCTGAGCAGGCGCGGCTCTCGAATGCAGAGCGAGAAGCTCGAGCGATGGCGCTGGCAAGAGCAAAAGAGGGCCAAGAATCGAAAGAGGAGCACGCACGTCAACTTGAGGAGCAACGTCGAGCTCGCGAAGAAGCACAAGCGGCCCGTGAAGCTGAAGAGCTGGCCCGCGAAAAGGTGCGAAGAGCTTCTGAAGAGGCTGAAGAGCGATCGAATCGTATAGAAGAAACGCGATCAAAGAATCAAAAGCAGACAACCTCACGCGCAGGAGGAGACCCCCTTTCTGGTGGTCGTATAAAGTCCAAAAAAC
>CAXQZM010000002.1:0-21528 GCA_964228455.1 Alphaproteobacteria bacterium
CCGTAAAAATGATTGCTGATGCCGTTGCTAATCCGGGCGCAGTATCCGGTTTAGCAACAAATTTTACCGAGTTAGACCAAACGCTTGGCGGCTTACAAAAATCTGATCTACTGATCCTTGCAGCGAGGCCAGCTATGGGGAAAACGGCATTAGCAACTAACACAGCAATTAATGCCTGCAGATACAAAAACGCCAAAGTAGCTTTCTTCTCCATGGAAATGAGCGCTGAACAATTAGCAACCCGCCTTCTTGCAGAAGTTTCCGGCATATCTTCCTCTAAACTTAGAAAGGGCGATTTTGATCAACGTGATTTCTACAAGATCCACGAAGCAGGCGCTGATCTTGAAAAAATGGCCTTTTTCATCGACGATACCCCAGCTTTATCAATCCCTAGTCTTAGGACTCGAGCGCGCCGACTGAAACGAACACATGGAGGGCTTGATTTGATTATTGTTGACTACTTGCAGCTAATGCAAGGCACAGGTCGTGGTGGTAGTGAAAATCGAGTGCAAGAAATATCCGAAATTTCGCGAGGATTAAAAGCGGTCGCAAAAGAATTGGATCTGCCAATTATCGCTCTCTCTCAATTATCTCGTCAAGTCGAAGCACGAGATGATAAACGACCTCAGCTAGCTGATCTGCGCGAGTCCGGGTCCATAGAACAGGATGCTGATGTTGTGATGTTTATATATAGGCAAGCTTACTATGACCGACAAAGGGAACCCCAGCAGCGCGCGGAAGAAAACGTGGACGAATTTCAGCAGCGACACACCGCTTGGGTCGAACACATGGCACAGATCGATAATAAAGCCACTCTAATAATTGGGAAAAACCGACATGGCCCCACTCGAGATATTCCGCTCTTCTTCGAAGGTGCTATAACTAAGTTCTCAAATTGGGAGGACGATTATTCCATCGCGCCCACAAACAATGACTAGGCTAGCAGCAGCAGATCTGAGGGCACTGCGCCGCAGCGATCAGCCATTAGTATCTATTTCTCTCGCTGCAGTGCAGGAAAATTTTCTTAACTTGACGGAAATAGCGAGTGCTAATGGAGCATATACTTCCGCAGTTTTAAAAGCTGACGCCTATGGTTTAGGGATGCAACAGGTCGCACCAGTCTTGTGGAAAGTTGGTGCCCGTGTGTTTTTTGTCGCCCACCTATCTGAAGCTTTAGAGCTTAGGCAAATACTCCCAGATGCTGCCATTTACGTTCTGTCGGGATTAAACCGTTACGAATTATCGGTCTATTCCCACTACCGACTAATCCCTGTGTTAAACCAGCTTTCAGAAATCGAGTTATGGCTAGGCCACGCGGCCTCCAAAGCCGATAAAATACCGGCAGCAGTTCACATAGACACCGGGATGGCACGACTTGGTTTAGATGAACAAGACATCCGCAAATTGAAAGAAAAAGCAGAACTGCTCAGCGCTTTCTCCCCTTTACTTTACCTAACACACCTAGCCAGTGCTGAAATGAAAGCCAGCGAGACTAATCTGATACAATTCGGAAATTTTAAGGAAGCAATTTCTGGACTTCCACTAGGGCAACAATCAATCGCTAATTCTTCGGGATGCTTTTTGCCCTCTGACTATGCGCTCGATCTAGTTCGGCCTGGTGCTGCAATTTATGGCATCAATCCGACACCGGAGCGATCCAACCCTATGACGCCAGTAGTAAGTTTAAGAGCTCCTATTCTACAAACTAGGACAATTGCGAAAGGCGATGTTGTGGGCTACGGCTCAACCTGGACTGCAAAAAATAAAACACGGATTGCAACGATATCAATTGGTTACGCGGATGGCTTGCTACGATCCTTATCTAATACTGGTAGAATTTTTATTGATGGAGTTCCCTGCCCAATTGTCGGACGAGTATCTATGGATCTGATTACTGTTGAAGTAACCCATCTACGACCAGAGCAAAGTATGACAGGAGTGCAAGCAGAAATTATTGGTCCAAACCAAACCCTCGACGACATAGGTGAAAGTGGGGGAACGATCGGTTATGAAATTTTGACAAGCCTAGGTAACAGATTTGCTCGGACATATGTTGATCTCTAAGATAAGGAACATTGGTCGCCAAACATTGGAAAGCGCAGCGAATATAGGGCGCATCGTACTTCTTGCATATCAGGCCGTAATAGGTCTGCGATACGTGCGCCCTCGAATATGGCTTCAACAAATCATAGAGGTGGGTTTTTTCTCTCTCCCAGTTATTGGATTAACCGCAGCTTTTTCGGGCCTAGTTTTGCTTCTCCAGTCTTATGCCGGCCTTGCAGAACTAGGAAGTCAAACATTGGCACAACAAACAGCACCAAGAGTTGTGCTAACGGCTCTAGTTCAAGAATTAGGGCCAGTTTTAGCTGGTTTGATGCTTGCAGGAAGGGTGGGTGCGGCCATGGCAGCCGAGCTTGGGACAATGAGAGTATCAGAGCAAATTGATGCTCTACAAACCTTATCAACCGACCCAATCAGCTACCTAGTTACGCCGAGGTTATTGGCGGCTACGATTACGCTTCCCATTTTAGTTCTGGTCGCCAATATCATTGGAATACTTGCAGCATACCTCATTGCAACAGTAAGCCTCAATTTCAGTGGAGAAGTTTACATATCTACCACAAGAGAATCCTATCAACTAACTGACGTGGCTATCGGGCTTCTCAAGGCAGCCGTGTTTGGCTTCTTAATCGCACTAATTTCAAGCTATCAAGGGTACTACGCGAACGGGGGGGCAGCGGGCGTCGGTCGCGCAACAAGGCAAGCTGTAGTGCTCTCCTCTATTTCAATTCTAGCTGCAAACTATTTTATTACTGTGAGGTTTTTTGCAGCATGATCCTCTTTGATAACATCTACAAGTCATTTGGACAAAAGCAGGTTCTTCAAGGTTTGAACCTAGAAATCATGAAGGGAGAGTCCCTAGTACTACTCGGACGGTCAGGAACAGGTAAATCTGTAACCTTGAAGTGCCTTCTCGGTCTTCTCAAGCCAGATAAAGGTCACATCAAAATTGATGACCAGCCTGTTACAAAATCTATACACGACCGTGTGGGTATGCTTTTTCAAAGTTCAGCTTTGTTTGACTCACTCCCTATCTGGAAAAATATTGCTTTTCGTTTCTTAGAGCGGAGGGATACTAATGCGATGCAGAAAGCGATCGATTTACTTGATAAAGTCGGCCTGTCACCCGGGGTCGCGAACCAGTATCCCTCAGAGTTATCAGGCGGCATGCAAAAGAGAGTGGGCTTAGCAAGAGCGTTAGCCGCCGACCCGGACATTATGCTGTTCGATGAACCTACTACAGGTCTAGACCCAATATCGGCAAAGCAGATCAATTCACTAATTGCTAATTTAAGGAAAGAACGCGGATCAACCAGTTTAACAATAACCCATGATTTACATAGCGCTCGGCAAATTGCAGACCGTGTTGCCTTGATCCATAATGGATGCATTGTTTGGACCGGTAGCACAAACGAATTAGATACAAGCGAAATAGCCTACATCCGTCAATTTGTAGATTGTCAGGTAGAGGGACCCCTTACCCGTGGCTAGAACTTCGAGCCAATTCATTTGTCAGTCGTGCGGAGCGGTTTCTGCGCGCTGGTCAGGAAAGTGCGAAAGCTGCGGAGCTTGGAACTCTATTGTTGAAGAAGTAGCACAAGAGACAACTCCCGGCGGCCTCAGAGGAAAGCTCAAAGGAAAAAAACTTAGCGTAACTAAGTTATCTTCAGATCTTAAGCCAATCGAACGTATAAGGACAGGTGATGAAGAGTTTGACCGCGTCACTGGCGGTGGCCTTGTGCCGGGTTCAGCAGTCCTTATCGGGGGAGATCCCGGTATTGGAAAATCTACGCTTCTGCTACAAACTCTCGCCAACTTAGCTCAAAATGGCCACAAAGTTTCCTATGTCACCGGTGAAGAATCAGTAGCGCAAGTGCAACTTCGCGCAGTACGAATGAATTGTTCAGAGGCTCCCGTGACTTTAGCTGCCTCAACTTCTGTCCGAGATGTTATTGAAACTTTTGACCATAACGATCCGCCAGAAGTACTAGTAATCGACTCAATCCAAACCCTTTACCTCGATAACTTAGACAGTCCACCAGGGACAGTCAGCCAAGTTCGTGGTGCAAGTCAGGAGCTTATAAGGCTCGCAAAACGGAGGGGCCTTGTTTTACTCCTTGTAGGGCACGTAACAAAAGAAGGCACAATTGCTGGCCCAAAAGTCGTAGAGCATATGGTCGATACTGTTTTGCACTTTGAGGGCGATAGAAATCACCAATACCGGCTTTTACGGGCATTGAAAAACAGGTTTGGCCCCTCAGAGGAAATTGGTGTTTATGAAATGGCTCAGTCAGGTCTGGAGCCAGTTACAAATCCATCAGCGCTCTTCCTTTCTGATCGACACACCTTGGTGCCTGGAACCGCAATATTTGCAGGAATCGAAGGTACAAGGCCCCTACTCGTTGAGATTCAAGCTTTAGTAACTCCATCACCTCTAGGCACCCCCAGAAGGTCAGTTGTAGGCTGGGACTCCCAGCGCCTAGCCATGATTCTTGCTGTCTTAGATTCACGTTGTAACCTCCAAATTGGAGTAAAAGATGTCTACTTGAGCGTAGTGGGTGGACTTAGAGTAAGCGAACCAGCTGCAGACTTAGCTGTAGCTGCCGCTATTCTATCGTCAATATCAGACACTCCACTATTAAATGATCAAGTTTTGTTCGGTGAAATCGGTTTAAGCGGAGAAATTAGATCGGTAGCTAATTCCAATGCTCGATTAAAAGAAGCTGCAAAGCTTGGATTCAAAATGGCGATAAGTGGTCCAACTAAGGCAGATGAGAAAGAGGTTTTACAAAACCACGCCCAGCTTAGCCACATTCGGGACCTTCTAGCTCATGTTTCTAAAATTTCGAGAGACTAAGTCTGTTTTGTGGCCCTGGTAATAGCGCTATAGAGGCCCACCAACTCATCTGAACGAGCTATACGGCGAGGTCCCGCATAAAGCACGAACTCTCGTCCTTTACCATTTGGCTGGATTTGCTTCGAAATAGATAAGATAGAAGCCTCATGCGCATGCCGATAAACCGAGAAAAGCGCTTGTCCGGGTAAAAAATCAACCGCGTAATCTCTCCAAAGCCCCTTTGCCACTTGTCCTGAATATATTGACAGCAAACTAGCCAATTCAGACCTTTCAAAAAATAAAACTTTGCTCTGCCGCCGACCTGCTTTCGAACCTCTCGCAATTTTTTTTATCTGCTTAGAAACTGGCTTAACAAAAGGTACGATTTTACCCATGGATCTTAAGTTCACGATTACAGCGTGAAAGACAACCCTATTCAATAGTTTTTCAAAGCACTACCCTATTGGCAAAAAGGCTTAGGATCCTTAAGTGGCCTCAACACTCTAAATTAGAAAGTACGTTCCATGAGTGACCTCCTGCGTGAGATAGATGACGAAATCGCCCGCGATAAAAATGAACAGTTTCTCGAAAAATGGGGAATGCCTATAGGCGTTTTCCTAGCTGTTCTAATTGGCGGGCTATTCTTCTTCTTCAACTGGCAAAACCAGACTGAGCGGAGAGCTTTAGCGGAGGCTACAAGCTTTGAAGAAAGCATCCAGCTCATGTTAGCGGACCCTGAGGCAGCAAGCAATATTTTAACAGATTTAACAAACTCAGATTCAGGTTTTGCTGAGCTATCAAACTTCAAAATTGGCGACAGCCTATGGCTAGGAGGTCAATTAAATGCAGCTGTTGAAGCATGGACCTCATATCTGGAAAACCCAGACTCGAATGAGCATCTCGCTATGGCTACAAGAATGAAACTAGCCTGGTTTGGCCACGGCCTGATACCAAACAGTGAGATTGCTGCACATATTGAAGTTTTAGGCCAAAGATCGGCATACTCAGACCTAGTACCTGTCCTGAAAGCACTGAGCCAAATGCACCAAGGTAATGTTCCCAATGCATTAGAAACTCTGGACCTAGCGGACAAAAGTGAGAATGCAACTCTCGCCTCAAGCTTAGCTGAGGCAGTAGCTAGCCTGGCTAAATCACTTTAAAATCTGGTTGTAAGTTGATTTAATTGTTAAGGACTTCGCTTGAATCGAACCCTCTTCACGACCTCAAAACTTAACTACGTTGCAGTTTTTTGTATCGCGTGCAGTTTTTTGTCAGGATGCGGCAGGGGTGTAAATACGGCAACTGTTGAAGGCCGCCCGGGTTTAGATAGCGTAGCGCGGATTATTGAATCAGCTCCAGGTAGTGGCCGCCTCCCAAGCCAACAAATTGTTAATTCCGAGTGGGCGCAACCTCATCGAAATGGGCTCCATCTGACAGAACATCTTGCATTTGGAGCTGATCCTAAAGAAATCTGGTCTCAAAGGTTAAGTGGAAGAATGCAGCGCGGTCGCGTGGCGTCAATGGAAGCACTTGTAAGTGATGAGGTGGTCTATCACCTTTCTTGGGATATGCAATTACATGCTTTAGACCTGTCTAGTGGCGAACAGTTCTGGCGAACTGATCTTAGTATTGCGAGGGAGCGAGATGCATTTGGAGGGGGTATAGCACTCGATAAAGACATTCTTTATGCCACTACTGGACAAGGAAATGCTCATGCCATTGATCCCTTATCAGGTTCGATAAAGTGGACGGTGGACCTAGAAGTGCCGTCAAGGGCAGGACCTCTGATAGTAGATGATCTAATTTATGCGACTGATATTTTAGGTCAAGTAACTGCCCTGGGGGCGAGTGGAGAGGTGCATTGGAAATTAGCAGCTCCACAAAGTCTTACCGGAGTTATGGCCGCAAATACGCCCGCTGGAGACGACCAAGCCATATACATCGCTCGGCCAGACGGTGTGCTGGTGGCGGTGTTACCAAACGGCCAGGAAGCATGGCGTTACGATATGAATCTCCTAGGGACTACGGGGCGACTTAACGATAGCATATCTGATGTACGGGCGCTCCCAGTGCTCGATGGAAATGCAATTATTGCGTCCTCGTGGGCAGATCGAACAGTTGCGTTGAATAGGGGCACTGGGCAGGTCCTCTGGGACATACCAATTGGCGGCGCAGCGACCCCGGCCGTAACAAATGAATATTTTTTCATGATAACTAAAGACGGAATTCTGCGCGGATTTGATAGACGATCAGGACTTCAGATTTGGTCAACGGTGTTGGGTGGAAAAGCGCATGATTCGCAAGCACAGAACCTTGGTTGGTTCGGGCCAATCACTGCTGGAGGAAGATTGGTAGTCGGATCAAACTCTGGTGAGCTCATATTTGCAGACCCGGTAAATGGCGAAATAATCTCTCGGATAGATATTGGCTCAGCAATCATAGCTCCCCTAAGCTTGGCTAATGAGACCTTGTTAGTCAGTACCCAAGATGGTCGGCTAAGGGCGTTTCGTTAAGGTAGTAATAGCATGGCAAGCCCCTCTCTCGCACTGGTAGGCCGACCCAATGTTGGTAAATCTACTCTGCTAAATCGTCTAGCAGGCAGAAGAATTGCATTGGTGCATGATATGCCAGGCGTCACCCGGGATTGGAAAGAGGCAGCTATTCGAATTGGTAGGCGGCACTTTAACCTAATTGATACGGCAGGACTTGAGGAGGAGGGAAAATTAGACGCCCTAGCTGACCGAATGACAGCGATGACACGGAACGCTATGGAGCAAGCAGATCTAATTGTCTTCATGATTGATGCACGTTCAGGGTTAACGCCATTTGATGAGCACTTCGCCGAACTGATAAGAAAGTCTGGCAAAGATGTTCTTTTGATTGCCAACAAATGTGAAGGTAAAGCAGGTCAAAGTGGGATACTAGAGGCTTATTCCCTTGGACTTGGTTCACCAATCGGAGTTTCCGCGGAGCATGGAGACGGTGTGGGAAACTTATTAGATGCTATATCAGCGTGGGGTGATGAATGGGCAAAAAAGAGCGGAACCTCTAATGGTTATATTGAAGACGAAAATGAAGAGACGCCTTTACGTCTAGCAATTGTCGGAAGGCCAAATGCGGGAAAATCTACGTTCATTAATGCCCTGTTGGGCAACGATCGCTTGCTTACGGGTCCTGAAGCTGGGTTGACTAGAGACTCCATTACACTTCCATTTCTACACAGCGATCATCAGTTAGAATTAATCGATACTGCGGGTTTGCGCCGCAAAGCGAGAATAAAGAAGAGCCTCGAAAAACTGTCAGCAGGCGAAAGTCTTGGAGCAATCAGATTCGCGCACGTCGTGGTTTTGATGCTCGATGGGGAATTAGGACTTGATAAGCAAGATTTAGATATTGCGCGCCACGTCTTGGAAGAAGGGCGAAATTTAATCATTGCGATCAACAAATGGGATCAGGTTAGTGATGGTCAATCTACTTTGAAAGAGATTCATCATCGTCTTGGGATATCTTTAACCCAAGCCAAGGGTGTTCCGGTTCATACGCTTTCGGCTCTTCACGGAAAGAATCTGCACCAAATATTAGATAGCGCTGTTGCACTTTATGGCGCATGGAATTGGCGATTAAGCACATCAGATCTTAACACATGGCTGCGCGCGGCAATCGACAGGCACCCACCACCTCTAGTTGGCTCAGGCCGGGTCAAGATCCGCTACGGTACTCAAGTAAAATCCCGGCCTCCGACCTTTGCTTTCTTTGGAACTCGGGTAAACGATTTACCTAAGTCATATGAGCGCTACTTGGAGAATAGTTTGCGTGACGCATTTGATTTTTGGGGGCCACCTCTCCGCCTAAATTTCCGGCAGGGGAAAAATCCTTACAGCGATGAATAGTTGCTCAGGAATTTTTACAAATATTGTCTGCTGTCTGGCAAACTAAAACTTAAACTTTAGTAATTGTCTGCGTGCAATCGTTGGCCAGATTCCAGTTCTGGATCAAACAGAAGATTTGCTATGACGCGACCCACCTCATCAGCTGAACGAACAGTCATAGGATCCTCTCCTGGATAAGCGGTTGCTCGCATATCAGTTCTAACTCTTCCTGGATCAAAGAGAGTTGCCTTAACCTGACGGGAGGTTTCATTAGAAAATGCCATCATCAAAGCCTCTAAGCCAGCTTTAGAAGATGCATAGGCTGCCCAGTATGATCTGGGATTAAGCACGGCACCTGTTGTCAACGCCATCACATGCCCTTTGGCTTTTCTAAGTAACGGAGCGAAGGCCTGGAGAAATACAAAGTTTGCCATTAAATTTGTTTCCATCACTTCGCCAAAATGGGCTGGCTCTAAATCTTCCACCGACTGCAAGCGACCAAGAGTTCCACCGTTTAAAACAAGGCCATCTAACCCCTGGTCAAATCTCTTCGATAAACTTCGTGCCATCTCCTGTATGCCTGGAAAGTTTCGCAAATCATGTTGCACAAGAGTTGAAGTCCCGCCGCGCGTGCGCACCAGATCATCTGTATGCTCCAGCTCTGCGACAGTTCGAGACGTCAATATTAAATGAATATCTGGGCTAGCCAATGCCATGGCGGTTGCTTGGCCAATACCTCGACCCGCACCCGTAATTAATACAATTTTAGTCATTTAAACAGGCGCCTCTCTTGCTTGATCGTCAATCAGAAGATCTCATAAATCTTAGAGGTAACAAGGGGTTGATGGCAACAAAAACCTAGTCCAAAATTTCTTCCCTCAACGCAGCATACAGCCACATGTCGCACCATTCACCTTTAGTAAATACTGACTTCTTAAACTCCCCCTCTAACCGAAGTCTCAACTTTTTGGCGAGGGCTGCTGACCCAGGATTCCTTGTATCAATATTAGCAACAATTCTGTGAACAGAAGATTGCGTCAGCAAGAAGTTAAGAAATGCCTCACTAGCTTCAAATGCATAGCCCTCTCGCCAAAATGACCGGTTTGTTACCCACCCTACATCCGCGGTTTTACTGGCGTGGGATAACAGTGATGCATTGGACTGCCCTATTACTTTACCAGTGGTTTTAAGCTCCCAGCCTAAAACTAAATAGTCCCCTTCACTGGTTAGCTCTGCTACGCAATCGCTGTAGCTTTCCACAGCAACCTCGACATCGATTGCCGAGCGGAGAGTCCAAGGAAGATAACTAACAACTCTTTGATCACCATGAAATTCCAGCAAATCAGAAACGTCAGCGGTGCTAAGCGGTCGCAAAAGCAATCGCTTAGTTTCAATCGTTAACATATCCATCCAGAACCCATTTCAAAAAGGGCCTAGAAAAAACGCTTCTTTCTATGATTTTTCCAGCCAAGTTTGCTGTTTTACTGCAACGCCATCAGGATTAGAAGTGCCACACTTACAGCAAAAGAAATGCCCGTTCGGATACTATTATAGTAATTCCACTTAGGTTCAAAGTTCATGCGCTCTTTGCTCAATTGGTCATTGTCAACGATGTCGACTTCAATTGCTTTCAGGCGATTATTTAACGGCAAGTGGATTGTAACAGTTAAACCTTGAACACCAATCAAGTAGATAGCGCCGATAAGTGCTAGCGCCCAACTGCCTGTTAGGCCGTGGGTCAAAATCGACATTACATTCAACCCAAACAAGGAGATAATGGAACCTACCCATGCCAGCATGAATAAAGGGTGGTTATTTTGTATGACGGCATCTGTCACTTGGAATGCTCTTATGAAGTCTTTGTCATTAAGCTTCGAAATACCAGGCATTACCACAATTGCATATGTGAAGATAAAGCCCGTAACTAAAGCACAAGATAAAATTGAAACAATAAATAAAATATCAATTAAGCTCACGTCTCAAAATCCTATATTGGTAAAGCGTTTTTAAACTGGCACTAAAGTGAACTGTTTAAACTTATTCCCACTCAATAGTGCCTGGTGGCTTTGAGGTGTAATCATAAACAACGCGGTTAACACCACGCACCTCATTGATAATTCTCGTCGCTGTTTCAGTTAAAAAGCCGGCCTCAAATGGGTACACATCAGCCGTCATACCGTCCGTGGACGTTACTGCGCGCAGTGCAGCAACCCGCTCATACGTGCGGCCATCACCCATAACTCCAACCGAGCGAACCGGAAGTAAAACTGCGAACGCTTGCCAAATCTTATCGTATAGACCTGCTCTTCTAATTTGATCGAGATAAACTGCATCAACTTCTCTGAGAAGATCTGCGGAATCACTATCAACTTCGCCAGGGATTCTGATAGCCAAACCTGGGCCCGGGAACGGATGCCGACCAACTAGCATTTCTGGCATACCCATTTCTCTCCCAAGTGCGCGAACCTCATCTTTGAATAATTCACGCAGTGGCTCGACCAGCTTTAATCCCATTCGTTCTGGCAATCCACCAACGTTATGATGAGATTTTATTGTTACAGACGGCCCTCCGTCAAAGCTGACTGATTCTATAACATCTGGATAAAGGGTGCCTTGCGCCAAAAAATTAACACCTTGGATTTTTTTCGCCTCTGCTTCAAAAACCTCGACAAACATTCGGCCAATTATTTTGCGCTTTACTTCCGGGTCACTGACTCCCTCAAGTTCATCAAAAAAAGCCCGTGATGCATCAACTGTAATTAACGGAATGTTGTATGAACCTTGGAAAAGGGCCTCAACCTCTGAACGCTCATCCTTGCGCAGCAATCCATGATCCACAAAGATACAGGTCAATTGGTCGCCAATTGCTTCATGCAACAAGACTGCCGCAACCGATGAGTCCACGCCACCCGATAAGCCACAAATAACCTTAGATGAGCCCACTTGTCTTCGAATTGAAGCAATTGCTTGTGATCGATAAGAGGCCATAGTCCAATCCCCAGAGCATCCACAGATTTCACGAACAAATCTTCCAAGTAACGCTGCACCATCTGGGGTATGGACAACTTCTGGATGAAATTGGCTTGCAAACCAGGGCTTGGTCTCGTGCGCCACGAGCGCATAAGGGGCACCAGCTGACCTCGCTAACACCCGGAAACCTTCTGCGAGCTCCGTAACCTTATCACCGTGGGACATCCAAACTTGCGGGGTAAGCCCAGGAACCCAAAAGTCAGAAATAAGCGGATGGTCAGCAACAATATCCAAACTAGATCGGCCAAACTCTTGGGCGTCTGACTTGGAAACTTTACCTCCAAGGGACTGCATTAAGGCCTGTTGGCCATAACAGATTCCAAAAATTGGAACATCCAAATTTAATACAAAATCTGGTATTTTTGGTGAATTAGTATCCGTAACCGAGGCAGGGCCACCAGACAAAATTATCCCTCTGGGGTTTAAAGAAACAGCCCTGGTAGGATCACAGTTGTAGGGCATTACTTGGCAGTAAACACCTGCCTCTCTAACTCGGCGCGCAATTAATTGTGTGACCTGCGATCCAAAGTCCAAGATCAAAATTGAATCGGTCATGCGCCACCTGTCTTGCCATAATTCGGCGCGTCTTTCGTTATCGCTACATCATGAACATGGGATTCCCTTAGCCCTGCTCCAGAAATCTGCACGAATTCAACCCCGCCTCTCATTGTGGATATAGACCCATGACCAGTATACCCCATTGCAGCTTTGAGACCTCCGACTAGCTGATGAACAACATTTCCAGCTGGGCCCTTGTAAGGCACCTGTCCCTCAATACCTTCTGGAACCAACTTCAATTCAGACTTTACATCGGCTTGAAAATAGCGATCTGCAGAACCGCGAGACATAGCTCCAAGAGATCCCATCCCACGATATGCCTTATATGAACGCCCTTGGTATAAGAACACCTCTCCAGGAGCTTCATCGGTACCGGCCAATAAGGAGCCAACCATACACACGTTAGCACCTGCAGCGATTGCTTTGGCCATATCGCCTGAGTACTTTAAGCCACCATCAGCAATTACCGGTATATTCTGTAAATCGCATGCCCTCGACGCCTCCATTACTGCGTGCAGTTGAGGAACACCCACGCCAGCAACAATACGAGTTGTGCAAATCGAACCAGGGCCTATCCCTACTTTTACAGTGTCAGCACCCGCATCTATAAGTGCTTTTGCTCCATCAGCAGTCGCTACATTGCCCGCAATAACTTGAGTTGCGTTAGAAAGTTTTTTGACAGCCGTGACCTGAGAAAGAACTCCCTCAGAGTGGCCATGCGCCGTATCTACAACTATCACATCACAGCCAGCATTAATTAGAGCCTCGGTTCTAGCTAAACCGTCGGCCCCCGTTCCAGTGGCAGCGGCAACACATAAACGTCCTTGATCATCTTTTGTTGCGTTCGGAAACTTCTGTGCTTTTTCAATGTCTTTTACTGTGATTAGGCCAATACACTTTCCTGCAGCATCCGTTACAAGTAACTTCTCAATCCGATGCTGGTGAAGTATCTGTCGAGCCTCATCGTGGCTAATACCCTCGTTTACCGTGACAACATCTCTCGTCATCAACTCTGATACAGGCATGTCCATCGCACTTGCAAATCGAACATCTCGGTTAGTTAATATGCCAACAAGTCTATCAGATCCTGTCTCGACAACTGGCAGCCCGGAAATTTTGTGCATTTCCATCAAATCAAGAGCATCTCCCAGCGTTGAAGACGGGTTTAATGTCAGAGGATTTACTACCATTCCGCTCTCAAATTTCTTAACCCGAGCAACCCTCGAAGCTTGATGCTCAATGCTTAAGTTTTTGTGGATCACGCCCAGGCCACCCATCTGCGCCATAGCAATTGCCATTCGTGCTTCGGTGACAGTGTCCATAGCTGCCGAAATAAGAGGGATGCCCAATTTTAGGGTTTTTGTTAGGGAAGTTTGAGTATCAACTTCACCTGGAAGGACAGCGGAAGCTGCAGGCTGCATGAGCACATCATCGAAAGTAAGTGCTAGCGGAATTGATTTTTTGTTTGACGTTGTCATCGGGAAAAGAGGTCCTTCATTAGATGACACCCCGCCCTAGCTACCCTGCCTCAGAATTACTACCCCTAAACCTCTCGCAAACCAAAAAGGTTTCTTTTGAATCATCTCGCGATGATTTAGGCTTCACATGTCTAACCCTTTCAAATGATAGCTTTAGGTCTGCCAGCAACTCATTGTCGGAGCCACCTCTCAATGTCTTCGCGAGGAATAACCCCCCAGGACGAAGCACTTTGCGCGCGAACTCATACGAAATTGTTATAAGATGCATGACTCGCATATGATCCGTTTGACTATGACCTGTTGAAGCAGCTGCCATGTCAGACACCACTGCATCCACTGGTCCCAAGAGCAAATCGCGAATGCGCTCCATGTCATCGGAATCTCTTACATCGCCAACAACAGACAGCGTGCCCGGCACGGGCTCAATTTCCTGCAGGTCAATGCCTACAATCTGTCCTGATTTACATCGATTAGACATCACTTGAAGCCAGCCACCCGGTGCGCAACCTAAATCAACGATGCGGCTATTGGGTTTGAGAAACTTTAACCTCTCATCAAGCTCCAACAATTTAAAGGCAGCCCTACCCCGGTAACCTAAACGTTTAGCCTCAGCGACGTATGGATCATTTAATTGCCTCTCAAGCCACTGAGTAGACGCAATTTTTCGCCGCTTTGCAGTCTTAACTTTAACCGCGAGGTTGCGTTGTCCCTGCCCTAAACCCTGGCTAGTATTTTCAATTTTGCTTAGATTAGGTTTGGATCTTGGTCCGATTGGGCGCTTCATATTGATTCCCCAGAGTTAGCGGTAGAATGCGAACGACGAAAATCCTTACGAGCGCTTGCAAAGGCTTCATTTAAAAGCCCCTCTCGCAAGCCTCGATCGAGTACCAGCAAACGTTGAAATTGAAAGACGTCCCCTAAGCCCTCTAGTATGGCCATACCAGGTAAAACCAAATCTGCTCTGTCTTTTCCAATACATCCATTGGCTGAAAGACCTGCCAACCCTCCTTCAAGTAAGCCCTCGCGAATTGGAGCTGCGCGGCGCATGTTAAATAGGGTGCGGTCTACTTTTTTTCGGTTATAAGAAGATAGTCCTAAGTCCAAAGCGCGCACGGTAGTTACTGTCCCTGACATCCCAACGGTCTGAACTTGATGCTTGCCCTGCAAAACGGCGATGCCATGCTCTAATGCAAAACTTTGGAAAAGCTTAGATACCTCGGAACGCATAGCATCATAGCGCTCTGAGGTTAAATCTTCACCTCGATGGCCAAAATCTTCAGCAAGAGAAACAACACCTAGAGGCACAGAAATTGAACCGTTGAGCCGAAAACCTTTCCCTTTTTCAAACCGTAGAAAGGAAACTTCGGTACTTCCGCCACCCACATCAAAGATAAGGGCATATGACCACCTTTTCCTCAAAAGTGGCAGGGTCGAAGCAACGCCTAGTTGGACTTCCTGCATTGGATCGATGGTAATTAATGATATTCCTGTTTCGACCTTAACGCGTTCAATGAACTCGCGCCCATTACTTGCCTGGCGGCAAGCTTGTGTCGCTACCGCTCGGACGTCACTTGCACCTGATCGCTTTATTTTTCTGGCACAGATTTTTAAGGCTGCAACTGTCCGGTCCATTGCTGCACTATTTAGAACACCAGATTGGCTAAGACCTTCCCCTAATCTGACAATTCTAGAGAAAGAATCAATGACACGAAATTCTCCACTTCGATTTCTCTTTGGCCCACGAAAATCTTCAGCAATCAATAACCGGCAGTTATTAGTTCCCAGGTCAATAACTGCGGCGCGACGCCGGCCTGACATCACTTTTCGGTGAGCGTGCCTTGGCTTACTTTGCTTACTATGAGGCGGACCTTTTGGGGCATGGCGCCCAAGTCCCGACCTTTTTTCGCCAGACTTGTCAGCCTCTGGCATATGCAACCTTTCCCTCGAGATACATCACTAACACATGAAAACGAGGCACTTAAATATGTAACAACTTAATAATTGGCTTAGAGAAACTTGAACCGTAATCAAGACCCTCAGTAAGCTAAGATTTCTGAGGGTCTTTCAAGGATTCAAAAATGCTTGTTGTTTTTTGCATGGGCTAATGGGTGTAAGTTGAAAACTTTAACCTATATGGAAAAATTAAGTTACTAATCTGTCACTGGAACCCACCCCTAATGTTTATTTCCCGTCTTGTTGCTGTTCTCTTTGTGCTGGCCGTCGGAGGTTTCGTAACTCTTGCCACATTCACACGTGATCCGGCAGATAGCGCCACACGTCTGCCTGCAGATCTAGATTTGACCCCCATTTCGATGGATGTGGAGCGATTTGATGCCTTGGCCTCTTTATTTATAGGCTTTGAATCCGATAGCGCCGACCTTGAAGCAATCACGTCCAACCTGCGCTCGCAGATGACTACTTTGGTGTCAGAAATGGTGATAGCGGGGTGGGATGGTGACCTCTCACTATCAAATGCTACCAATTATTTCTCGAGTAGTTTTGAAGAAAAAATCACCCCAGAAGTAGTTGAAACCCTGGGTAAAGCCCTATCAATTCAAGGGGACAATGAGGAAGCTGATAGTCCAACCACAGAAAGTGTTCTTGTGCTTAGCAATGAGGAACGACGTATTAACGACTTTGGCAATGAGCTGGGATCTATAGCGGCGGACATAATTGGAAACTCTACGATTAGAGAAACCCAAGACGGCCCATTAATCGGCGGAGTAAATGAGGTAGATGTACTTGGAGGCCTCCGCGCGCAGTTTAACAGACCCCAACGGGTTGCATTTGAATTAATTGAACCGGAAATGTTCACCCCAGAAATTGAAGCACCAGGAGCAACGTCCGTTAACCGCCGCACCCAGATTAGAGCACGGACGAGTAGTCCAGTTGAAGAGATATTTGCAGATCGAGGTGATTTTGTTGAAAGCGGACAACTTATTGCTCAACTAGCTATAGATGGTCGGGAGGCTCAAAAAACACAGGCCGAGGCAAACATCTCTCAAGCCCAAGCCAGCATTGCTCAAGCTGAAGCAAGTCTAGCGCAAGCCCAAGCGAATCTTGATAGTGCAAAGGCTAGCATCCCGCAGGCAGAATCCGCAGTAGTGCAAGCTTACTCAAATTCAGAATCCAGCATTGCTCAAGCTGAAGCAAGTTTATCTCAAGCAGAGGCAAATCTTGAGAGTGCAGAGGCTAGCATCCCTCAAGCCGAGTCTGCTCTAGTGCAGGCATTCGCAAATGCCGATGCTAATATTGCGCAAGCCGAAGCAAGCTTATCTCAAGCAAGAGCAAACCTGGGAAGCGTCAGGGCAAGTAAAGCCCAGGCAGAGGCCAACCTAAGTTCAGTAAAAGCATCAATTGGCTCAACTAATGCACAGGTGGCCCAAGCTGAGACAAGCTTAGCCGACGCTAATCAAGCTTTGGCCGATATCACTGCTCTTGGAGACTTTGCCAGCGAGGCACAGCGGCGGAACGCAAACTCAAATGTAAGTCAGGCTACCCAATCGCTTAATTCCGCCCTAGCCGCCAGTGCGCAGGGGTCGGCTAGTATTGCTCAAGCTGAAGCAAGCTTATCGCAAGCTCAGGCAAATCTTGAAAGTGCAGAGGCTAGCATCCCACAAGCCGAGGCCAGCCTAGCTCAGGCACGAGCTAACGCGACAGCGTCCATTACGCAAGCCGAGACAGGGCTTCTGCAGGCGAGAGCAAATCTTGAAAGTTCAGAGGCTAGCATCCCTCAAGCCGAGGCCGCCCTAGCTCAGGCACGAGCTAACGCAGCAGCATCCATCACGCAAGCCGAGACAGGGCTTCTACAAGCACAAGCAAACCTCGATAGTGCAGAGGCTAGCATCCCTCAAGCCGAGGCTAGCTTAGCACAAGCATATGCTAACCTTGAAAGTGCGGAAGCGAGCCTGGATCAAATTGAGCTGGATATGGACCGCCTCTCAATTCGAGCACCTTACGCCGGTAGAATTGAACAACGGACAGTGGAAGTAGGAAGCCTTGTTAATGCAGGCGATAACATCTTTACGATTACAGACCTTAATCCAATGGTTGCGCGGGCTGCAGTGTCGGATACGGTGCGGCAAACGCTTAAGCTTGGAGATATCGTAAATGTAGTAATTGGAGACGGGGCAACGGCTTTGGAGCAAGCAGGACCAATCACATTAATTGATACCACGAGTATAGCAGCCACTCGAACATTTGAAGTAGAGGTGGAGTTAGAGAACTCAATCGAAAACGGCCAGCCAACAATTGTTGATAACCAGTTTGCTACATTAACATTTTCCAGCGAACCAGTCTCTGCCTACCGGATCCCACAGTCAGCGCTCACCAGCACATCATTTGGTATTGATGACGAAGGGACGACAGGGCTTCTCGTAGTCGATGACAAAAGCCGAGTAGCATTCTTAGAAATCAATTTTTCTGACTATAACGACGGGGGCGAGTTAATAATAGCAGCTGACCGCATTGGTAATGGCCCTCTGCGCCTCATCATCGGTCGTGGCGGGTTTGTGAAGATTGGTGATCTTGTCGACGGACGCAGGCAGAACTAGTTTTCAGTGCAGCAGACTACAGGACATATTTACACGTGATTGACTCAATTATTGAATTTTCCGCCCGTCAGTGGCGCGCCACCCTATTCGTACTATTTTTTCTTATGCTCGGTGGTGCAGGAGCGGCAATGCTGGTTCCTAAGGAAACCAACCCCGACATTTCCATAGGCGCCGCCTATATATCTCTCAGAGCCGAAGGGGCTTCAGGGGAAGATGTAGCAGATACAATTATAAAGCCACTAGAAGACGAGTTACTTGGCGTAAACGTAATTGAGAGAGTAAATGCGACAGCTTATGATGATGGTGGGAACATTGCTGTCGAATGCTTCCCAGATGTTGCCCCAGATACATGCGCTCAAGAAGTGCGCAATGCTGTACAAGACGGAGAGTCTAATATCGCAGCGAGCGCAGAAGCTCCCACGGTCATTCCAATCAATATATCTGATGAGTTTCCTGTAATTGTTGTGAGCCTTTTTGGCAACGCAAGCCCAAGAGATCTTAAGCTGGCGGCAGAAGCGCTACAGGACGAGATTGAAAACATTCCCGGTGTTGAAGAGGCTGAGCTAAGCGGAGATCTGGGCATCCAAACTGAAATTATCATTTCACCAACAGTGTTTGAAGACTACGGTTTGTCCCCCGGACAAGTTGCTAACCAGGTCGTGAATGCAAACCAAAGTGTTGGCACGCCAAAATCTATCTCAGATATTGGAGAGTCGGCAGTCATAATTGACTCAGGACTAGAGACACTGAAAGATGTTTTTGACATCACACTGGTCGCAGCAAACGACACAGAAATCCGGCTCGGGCAAGTGGCCTCAATAAGGCAAAGCTTTACTGAAGCAGAGACACTAGCTCAGGTAAATGGGAAGCCAGCTCTCACATTAGTTGTAAAGCGCAAGTCTGGTTCAAACGTTCGAGCAATCGCGCAGCAGACAAGAACCCTAGTTAATGGGATCACAGGCCTAGACCAATGGAATCAAGAGATTGAAGTTACTTTTACCCAAGACTCGTCCATCCTGGTAAATCAAATGCTCAGCGATCTTATTAATGCCGTCGCTATTTCCATCCTGCTAGTTTTAGTAGTTATTGTTGCAGTTCTTGGGCTTCGAACCGGACTTTTAGTTGGGATTGCAATCCCTGGATCGATGATGATCGGAATACTATTTTTGTATGCATATGGCGCTACAATGAATATCGTAACGATGTTTTCCCTCATTCTTGCGTCAGGAATGTTGGTGGACGGGGCGATTGTCGTAACCGAGTACGCAGACCGGCAAATTTCCAAAGGAATGGCTAGGCTAGAGGCCTACGTAGCAGCGGCTAAGCGCATGGCCCTGCCGATTATATCATCGACGGCAACTACACTTGTAGTGTTCGCGCCACTCCTATTCTGGCCCGGTATCGTTGGAGATTTCATGGGATACTTGCCCTTAACTCTAATCGTAACCCTTACTGGATCATTGCTCATGGCAATGATCTTCGTTCCGATTTTGGGTGAACATTTAGAGAAGTTTTTGCGGGTAATTTTTGTAATAATGCTGGTGGTGGTGCCTTTAACTCTGTCAGGCAGCGGACCTATTGCTCAAATACTAAGCGCCACTATCATGTTGCTATCGTTGATTTTTGTACCGCGGATCGTAGCGATGACAGCCCGAGATCGATTTATAACGGATACACCCGATGAGGAAGAATCCGAGCTATCAGATTTTCAAGGATTTACAGGTCTGTACGCCCGAGTTCTTAATGGTGCAGTTCGCACACCTATTTGGACTATGGGATCCGCGATTGTTATTATTTTTATAATTTTTGGCGCCTCAACACCCAAGACAGGATTTTTCCCTGAAGTGGACCCAGAACAGTTTATTATCAATGTTAAAGAGCGAGGTAATTTATCTATCGAAGAAAAAGAAGAGCGAGCAGAACAGGTCCAGCAACTGGTATTCGACATGCAGCGCGAATATGGAGAATTCGCTAACTTCCGACTCGTTGCAACCGGAACCAATCCAGGCGAAGACACAATCGCAACGATTGACGTCGAACTTACGGATTGGGCCGTGCGCGTGTCGACCTCAGGACGAGCTGTAGCAGATTTAGAAGCAGATCTGCGCCAGCGCATTTCCGGATTGTTTACCGCCGATGTCGAATTAACTCTCCCAGCGGCAGGTCCACCTACAGGTAAAGATCTACAGCTCCAGCTACAGTCGACTACCGGAGACTCTGCGAGCCTTACACAAGCAGCTAGAATAGTAGGAGACAAGTTCAAAGAAATGGGCCTGGTCGATATTGACGATAAGCTAACCATTCCAGGCTTTGAAACGCACATAAAAGTAGATGAGGTTCGCGCAGCAGAACGCGGCGTCACGAAGGCAGAGATCGGCCAATATATCTCACTCGCAACTCGAGGTCTCAAAGTGACGTCTTACCGGCCTATTGGTTCAAGCGAAGAAATCGATATCCGGTTGCGCTACAATGAAAATTATCGAGACCTTGCCTCTGCCATGGCAGTAAACATTATTACACCATCCGGCGCAGTTCCACTTAGCGATCTAGCAACACTGACTTACGAACCAAAAGCTGGCATTATTACCAGGCTTGACGGTACAAGAACCCTTACCCCACAAGCCAATATTCCGCCCGGCACATCACGCGTAGTTTCGGAATACGTTGAGGAACTTGAAGAATGGGTTACTTCTGGTGCTGCAGATCTGCCCAGTGATGTGGTAGCCATATTCCGTGGCGCGAACGAAGAGCAGAATGAAGCGTTTGCCTTCCTCGGCCAAGCCTTCGTAATTGCTCTGTTTGTGATGTTTATAATTCTTATCACACAATTCAATTCGTTCTATCATGCTGTACTCATCCTAATCGCGGTGTTCATGTCTGTTGGCGGTGTATTCTTAGGACTCTTCTTAAGCGGTGGCACACTAGACCTAATGGCTAACATCGGAATAATCGCACTTGCAGGAATTGTCGTTAATAATAATATAGTCCTAATAGACACTTATCAGCATCTGATGCGGGAGCGAAAACCTAAAACTTATGAAGAGCGACTGCAGGTGATAATACTAACTGGTGCGCAGCGCTTAAGGCCCGTGCTTTTGACAACCGTGACGAGATCGGAAGAGCGTCGTGTAGGGAAAGAGTGT
>CAXQZM010000003.1:0-4538 GCA_964228455.1 Alphaproteobacteria bacterium
TGATCTGGCCTACCGGCTATCCTAACATGAATCTCATCATTTAGTTTGTGTGCTAATTCAGACCACGCTTGATTTATTGGCTCAAAGCCGTCCCTATCCCAAATTTTTAAATACCTGAGAAATATCTTTTCTAATGATGACCCTAAATCATTTGGAGTAGTATTCACCCCAAGAGCTTTCAAAGACGTTGTGAGATAGCTGGCACTAGTAGGATGATTAGAGATATTTATTCCAATGCCCACCAAAAGCGCGGATCCATTTTTCTCAAGTAGAATTCCAGATATTTTGGCATTTGAAATTAGGACGTCATTCGGCCATTTAAGTTGGGGACGTAACCCCATGCTTGAAAAAACTTTTGCAACAGAAACTGCCGCTACAAGGCTAACTTGCGCCATTTCGAGATCTGATTTACGAGCATCTAGGGCGAACGTCCCATAGAAATTACCTTTTGGTGATATCCATTCTCGACCAGACCGACCGCGGCCAAGAGTCTGCTCGTCTGCACTTAAAAAAAAGGGCAATTCAGTCTTGCGCTCAAGCAGGCTTTGAGCCGCGGAGTTAGTGCTTGAAACAGTTGCGAAGTGAAACCGGCGAATAGTGAAGACTTACTTAATTTGTGCAATTTCAAGTGAAGCAAGATTCATACTATCCCTAGCTGTAGAATCGACAACTCGATCAATAAGACCCCACAATGACACCATCATAACCGCAGCGAATACGACCACACCACCTGGTCTATTCTCAAGGCGTTTGGGGGCTTCGCCATCAGGCTCATCGAAATACACGACTTTCACCACGCGTATGTAATAAAAACACGCTATCACCGACCCCAGTATGCCCAGAACAGCAGGTACAAAATATCCCGCAGCCACCACAGCATAAAAGACCTTCAACTTAACGAAAAAACCCGCAAAAATCGGTATTCCAGCTAGTGACATCATTAAGATAAGCAATGCTAAAGCCTTAACTGGTGATGAATTACCAAGACCTGCTAGATCCCTAACGAACTCCAGCTCTCTTCCATCGCGCTCAAGGGTCATCAAGAGAGCAAAAAGCCCAAGGGTCATAATAACATAAGCAACCAAGTAATTAAGCATCGCAACTGCTCCAAGTTCGCTTCCTGCCACAAGCCCTAATAGTGCGTAGCCCATATGCCCTATTGAAGAGTAGGCAATCAGTCGTTTCAAACTGATTTGTGCTATCCCGCCAACAGCACCCCAATAAATAGAGGCTAATGAAAGCATAATAACTAAATCGGTCCATTGCGACACCAAACCTGCAAGGGGGTCATAAAGTATACGGAACAATAGAACAAAAGCTGCCACCTTGGGTGCAGACGCAAAAAATGCAGTAACCGAAATTGGGGCACCCTGGTAAACATCGGGCGTCCACATATGAAATGGAGCCGCAGAAATTTTGAATGCCAGCCCAGCTGCTATGAAAACAAGACCAATAATCAGACCTAGATTCTCACTAGGCCTCACTAGAGCAGTGATTGCCTCACTCAACTGATCAAACCCTAATGAGCCCGCACCGCCAAATCCATAGACTAGAGAAATACCATAGAGCAGAACTCCTGAAGATAATGCGCCTAAAATAAAATACTTAAGCCCTGCCTCGGATGCCCGGGTATCATCCCGGTTAAATGCAGCAAGAACATAAAGCGCTAGCGATTGAAGCTCTAACCCCAAATATAGTGAAAGCATATTATTGGCTGAGACCATCAGCATCATTCCAAGAACCGCAAATCCCACAAGGATATGATACTCAAACTTACCCAACCCATGGGCTTTTAATCTCACACTCGACATCCAGACAACTACAGAGGCCGCCAGGAGCATCACCACTTTCGCAAATCGTGCAACGCCGTCCGCAACAAACAAATTGTTAAAAGCAGATTTGTCCACAGAAACTGGAGAGAATACACACACTATTGTCGTCAAGACAAAAGCTACAATTGTGCCACCCATGACAAGCTCAGGACGCTCCTTTCCTTGAAACACCCCAAACATCAGAAGCCCAAAAAGCGCTGCGGCAAGGAATATTTCTGGAAGAGCTAGAACCAGATTCAAATCAGATATGCTCATGTAGCGTCTCCTAAGGACGTTAAGCGAACTTGGTCTAGGGAGCCGCCTCCTTCATAGTCACGAGGCATCACGCTCTCATCAAATTGACCAAATATAGAAGAGATCTGGCCCACGGACCCATGCATAATGTCAAAGAATGGCTTAGGATATATACCCATCCAAAAAACAAGGATGAGAAGTGGTGCAAAAGAAAGTTTTTCCCGTAGGTTCATGTCTCTAAGGGCCTTAACAGCCTCCTTCTCAAGCTGCCCAAAAACAACCTTGCGATACAACCAAAGCATGTAAGTGGCTCCTAGAATCAAGCCAGTCGTCATAAATAATCCAACCCAAAAATTGGCCTTGAAAAGACCTAAGAGGGTAATAAACTCGGCAACAAAAGAGCCCGTGCCGGGCAACCCAACTGAGGCTAGCATAAAGATCATAAACACCAGTGCCATTCCGGGCATCACTTTTGCCACTCCACCATATGCATCAATATCTCGAGTGTGCATTCGATCATAAATTACTCCAACGAGCATAAACAATGCGGCGGATACAACCCCATGCGCTAGCATTTGCATTACAGCGCCCTCTATGCCTTGCGTATTAAACGCAAATATTCCTGCTGTGACAAACCCCATATGGGCCACTGAAGAGTACGCTATTAGTTTCTTCATGTCCGACTGAGCCAGCGCAACCAGCGAAGTATAGATCAGAGCCACAATAGATAAAACGAAAACTAATGGAGCAAACGTAACTGACGCATCTGGAAACATAGGCAGAGAAAACCTAAGAAACCCATATCCGCCCATCTTTAAAAGGACGCCAGCTAGTATAACAGAGCCACCTGTAGGAGCCTGTACATGCGCATCTGGCAACCAAGTATGAACGGGCCACATTGGCATTTTTACCGCAAAAGAGGCAAAGAATGCGACCCAAAGATATGACTGTATCTGAGAAAAACCCGTTGGGTCACTGATAAGTACTTCTATATCTGTGCTGCCGGACAACCAAGCCATGGCGATCATTCCAACGAGCATCAGAACAGAGCCAAGTAAGGTGTATAAAAAGAATTTATACGAAGCATACACCCGGTTCTGCCCACCCCAAATACCAATGATTAAGAACATAGGAATCAGGACGGCTTCAAAAAACAAGTAGAATAGAAACAAATCTAAGGCAGCAAATGTGCCGATCATTAGAGCCTCTAGAACTAGGAAAGCTACCATGTATGCTCGAACGCGCTTTTTGATAGAATCCCAGGCAGAGAGAAAAACCAGAGGCATTAATAACGTCGAGAGGAGTATTAGTAAGACTGAAATACCGTCAACGCCAACCTTATACTGCAAAGTTACGTCGCCAAGTGTGAACCATTCAACCGTCTGCACAAACTGAAATCCAGGATTTGAGCGGTCGAATTCCACCCATAGAATCACAGAGATAAGAAATGTTACTGAACTAACTAATATAGCAATCATCTTTGCTCTAGTTGCCACAAGTTCCTCATCTCCTTGCAACAAAACAAAAATCAAGGCTGCACCAATTAGGGGAAGAAGTATCAAGTAAGTGAGTAAATTTTCCATAATTTGATCCCCTACCCGCGCAGTACTATAAAAATGAACCACGTGGTCAAAGTCACCAGGCCAATGATGATACCGAACGCATAATGATAAACATACCCGGTTTGAGCTGAAGAAAGCCTAGCCGATGCCCTGCGAACCGCCTCAGCGATACCGTTTGGGCCTAGCCCGTCAATAATTAATCCATCTCCTACTTTCCAGAGCAACCGGCCAAGAGAACGCAAAGGCTGGACGAAAACAACTTCATAGAGCTCATCAAAATACCATTTGTTTGCAAAGAATTGATTTAGGAGACTAAACCGACGCGCAATACGCGAGCCCGTGCCATTATTACGATATACCAAATGTGCCAACGCAACCCCTGAAACACCAGCCGCTAGAGCTGCAAAAAAGACCCATAATCCAGGATGCGGTTCGTTGTGCTTACCAGCACTAGCTCCAGAGGACTCAGCAGCAGCCACAACTTGATAATCAGATGGCAACACAAAGTCGGTGACTACTTGAGCGTGACTTTCGTTTTCGTTATCAGACTTTTTAACATAAGTATCTGCGACTATTGCACCATTCCAGAACCCATTCTTGTTTTTAACAAATTGCGGATGAAACATAAACCCAACCGCCACGGCACCAACAGCTAACACAACCAGTGGATATCTCATAACCGCAGGAGCTTCATTTACATGGTCATGTGTGTGAGAATCCCCCCGTGGTGACCCGTAAAACGTTAAATATAGTAACCGCCAGGAATAAAACGCGGTGAGAACTGCAGCCAGTAATCCTACCCAAAAACCCAAATAGCCAAGAGGATTTCCTTCCAGACCCTCAACATACGCAAGCTCAATTATTGAGTCCTTGGACTGAAAACCTGCAAAACCAATTCCGTAGGCGAATT
>CAXQZM010000004.1:0-4501 GCA_964228455.1 Alphaproteobacteria bacterium
CGATTAGAACGCGCGTTTGATGGGATCCTAAATCAAGGACAGACAACGGATTTGATTCGGCGCTAAAAAGACCCATTACAGTTCACAAAATCTAATAAAATCAAATAATTAAAATATATATTTGATACTACACTTAACGGAGGTTTGATATCAGGTCTAGCAAAATTTTAGACCATCTTGTTAGCAGGAGATTTTGAGTTATTATTTCTTAAAACTCTCTGATTTTGAGTGTCTACAATTGTAATATCGGGGTTATCTGAACATTTTACATACAAAATTAAGGCGCTCAGCTACCTAAAAATAACTGCTCGTCGCCCCCGAAGGTCCAGGGAAGTTATTTCTTTAGTGAGAATGTCGTCACTATCAATTAACCCCTGCAAACGCTCTAACCCACCGACCAGATCCGTGGCAGGCAGTTTGACCTCAACACCTGGAGCCAAATATAAATCCCAGCGTCGGTCTGTTTGACGATTAGCTCCGACAAAAGCTGAATAAATTTCTGGAAACTTTGTCAAAACTCTTATCAATCTTGGGGTTTCCGCTGCTGCTCCATTCCCAGAAACATTAGGAAACGAGCGTATCATTTCAGGATTGGCCTCAATTATGATTTCTCCTTCTTGATCTACGACAAATGCTTCTCCGTTTTCGTGTAAAATCGCTATTGGTTCGCGCTCATTAAGCCAAATTCTCAATGTAGAGGGCCACTTGCGCTGCACTGTTGCGTTCTCCACCCATGCCAAGTTTTCCAAACGAAGCTTTGTTGTCTTTGGACTAAATTTAATAAGTGGCTCCAAGTCAAAGGCGGCCAATGCTGTGCGGACTTCATCATGACTAGTGAAACCAAGACCTGCAACTTCAATATGCGGCAGCGCGAGGCCTCTATCGGCAAGCTGGTGTTCGAGCCAAATAATACCTTGAAGGCGCCAAAGCTGGATCCGTCCAGTGCGATCAGCCCAATAGCTTGTGGTTATAATTCCTACCAATAAAACAAACAATAAAACACCTGCTGCTTGGCGCTGCCTCCGCGTCCAGCGCTGGGACGCTAACCTGATCGCCGTGCGGTTTGCCTTTGTTTTATCTTTCAGTATCGGATCAACACTGTTTTCTTTTGCTTGTTGTTCCGGCGAGGAAAATGCATCTTTTAACGGTTGCATGAAGCATCTTCCACAATGGTAGTAACAAGTTCAATAAAGCTTTGACCCAAAAAAGCAGCCTGTTCCGGCGCTAATGATAGTTCTGTCATCCCAGGCTGGGTGTTGATCTCTAAGATAACCAATTGTTGGCCCTTAGGGGCATTCGGGTTGTACCTAAAATCTGCACGTGCAAGCCCGAGACATCCAAGCGCTGTGTATGCTGTTTCGGTGTCTCGTAGGCATTTTTTGTATATGTCTGAAGGTAAGTCAGCAGGGATGGTGTGGTGCGTGACACCATCTGTATATTTGGCTTTAAAATCATAGAATTTTTGACTTGGGGCGAGCTCAGTTACTACTTTTGCTTCGCCGCTGAAGCAGCATACTGTGAGTTCTCGCCCTGGAATAAACCGTTCTGCCATCAAGCGTTTATAACCCTGTAAGGGCGACAGGTCAGGAATGATGTTGGGCTCTAAAATGATAACCCCAATAGAACTTCCTTCCTCGACAGGCTTGAGGACATAGGGCCTCGGTAAAGGGTCCGAGCTTCTAATTTGTGATAATGTAACTTCTTTGTCTTCTGCAACCGTTAGCCCTGATTTTGCGAATAGTGATTTAGAAAGTAGCTTATCCATCGCAATTGCCGAAGCGCGAACACCTGAATGTGTGTAGGGTATTTGCATTGCCTCGAATAGGCCTTGTATTTGACCTCCTTCACCAAAAGGACCATGCAGCGCATTGAATATAGCATGGGGCTCTAGATCTAGAATTTGATGGATCCAGACTGCTGGGTCACCTGACGGATCTACAGTTGAAACTCGATATCCCGCTTCCTTTAGGGCCCTGGCGCAAGCCTCACCACTTCGTAGCGAAATCTCTCGTTCCGGCGTTTCGCCTCCAAGCACCACTACAATATGCTTACTCATGGTCTTACTCCGACACGCTGAACTTCCCATTCAAGTAGAACCCCAGAATCCTGCTGAACTTTACTGCGAATATTTTCACCAAGATCCTCTAAATCTGAGGCAGATGCGCCACCTAAATTAAGCAGAAAGTTACAATGAAATGAGCTAATCTCTGCGTCACCTAATTTCAAACCTCGCCCACCGGCTTGATCAATTAGCTTCCATGCTGAGATGCCTTGTGGGTTTTTGAAAGTTGAGCCACATGTTCTTGCTTTTGTGGGCTGGTTTTCTTCCCGATACTTGAGGACCTCAGATATTTCTGACTGTACCTTAGCCACATTTTCTGGATATCCTTCAAATACCGCTGAGGTGACTATCCAGTCTGTGGGCAAGCTATTGTGGCGATAGCTCATACCCATATCAGCAGGGGTTAAGTTGTGGATTTTACCTTTTGGGTCAATGACACGAGCGCTTATTAGTCGGTCCGCGGTCTCACCGCCCGCTATGTGAGCGTTGGAAACGGAGCTTTTTGCACCAGCATTCATTCGGACTGCTCCACCGATTGTGCCCGGCACTCCAGCAAGGAAAGAGAGGCCACCAATTCCATTTTTGGCTGCGAACCTAGCAACTTGCAAGTCTAGTTGGCCGGCGCCAACCGATATGGTAACAGCGTCGGCTTCTAGTTTCCTAAAAGCCTTCCCGAGTCGAATTACAACGGTGTCAGGGAGGCCCCCATCCCGGATGATCAGATTCGAAGCTGCACCAATTACCATGTATGGTATATTGTCTGGCTTATTTTTTAGGAAATTGGCGAGGTCATTCTCGTCTCTCGGGCGAAAAACTGCACCAGCAGGCCCTCCAACGCGCATCCAGGTGAAAGGGGCGAGGGGCGCTTGAAAGCTAAGGGTCCCCTTTACGCTCGGAAGGTCTGATTCTTTAATCACACAAGTTCTCAAGGTTAACTTGGAGCTCGTTAGCCCAGCTAGAAATAGAACCTGCGCCCAAACAAATCACTAAGTCTCCGGGTTTGGCTATCTTTTTTACTAATAATGGAAGCTCAGTTTCCTCGTTTAGGGGCTCAACTGAACGATGACCGCTCCGCAGGAGCCCTTCTATCAAGGTGTTTTTATTAATCCCGGTTATTGGCTCTTCTCCTGCCGAAAATACATCTGACACAATTACGTGGTCCGCTAGATTAAAACATGTGCAGAATTCATCAAATAGATCGTTCAATCGAGAATAGCGATGAGGTTGGACGACAGCAATGATTTTACCAGGGCGATCTATAGACCGTGCCGCTGATAACACCGCCTCAATTTCTACCGGGTGATGGCCATAATCATCTATGATCTTTATGTCTCTCCAAGTTCCAACATGACTAAAGCGACGTTTTACACCCTTAAAGTCTGCGAGTCCTCTCTTGAGTATGTTAATACTGAATCCAAGTTCAACGCCAATTGCTAGGGCTGCCAGCGCGTTCTGAACATTATGATCGCCCCACATAGGCAGAAAGAAATCCTCATGATTTTGCCCACCAGTTTGGCGTGCATCCTGTAAAACTAGGTCAAAAGTTACCCCCCTATCATCTGGGCGTAGGTTATGAGCTCGGACATCTGCCTGTGGACTAAGGCCGTAGGTTAGGATCCGACGATCGAAGATTCGAGCCTTAAGTGCTTGGACAGTTGGATGATCAATGCACAGCAGCCCAAACCCATAGAAGGGAATGTTTGAAATAAAAGTATCAAAAGCTTCATGTAGCTTATCTACCGTGCCGTAATGCTCCATGTGCTCTGGATCTATGTTAGTGATTACGCTTATTGTAGAGGGCAGGCGAGTGAATGTGCCGTCAGACTCATCTGCTTCAGCAACTAGCCAAGTTCCTTTGCCCAACACTGCATTGCTTCCATATGCCTCTAAAATGCCCCCATTGACTACGGTAGGATCAGTGCCTCCGGCTACAAGCATGTGCGTAATTAGGCTGGTTGTTGTGGTTTTTCCATGCGTGCCTCCGACCGCAATTGACGATTTTAGCCGCATCAATTCGGCAAGCATGTCAGCTCTTCTAACGATTGGTGTTTGAAGAGCACGAGCTGCGGCGACTTCCGGATTAGCCGGGTCAATGGCTGATGATACAACAACCACTCCCGCGTTCTTTACGTGATTAGCGTCATGGCCAATTGCAACACGGATGCCGAGGGACTTAAGTCGCTTTACGTTAGCACTTTCTTTTTGATCGGAACCCGCAACTTCGTAACCTTGGTTATGCAGCAGCTCGGCAATACCTGACATGCCTATGCCACCAATGCCAACAAAGTGGATCAGGCCAAAGTCAAGCGGAATTGTAGGTATCGGCAGCGCATTCATCGTCAGTCTTTCATCAGTGCTAACGCCATTTCCGCAAGATCGCGTGCGGCATTAGGAGTTGATGCTGCTTTGGCACCGTCACTCATTTGCTTAAATAGCCGA
>CAXQZM010000005.1:0-15239 GCA_964228455.1 Alphaproteobacteria bacterium
ACCCAGTCGAATTACATATGTAGTTCTCTTGTTAAACACCAGGGGTTTTCTCTCCTAAAAATAAAAGCGGCCACCCCTCGGTGGCCACTTTTTTTGGCCTACCCAGTGTAGTCGCAACCAATCCAAAAACTTATTATGCGCATCACATAGCTGATTGCGATAACGACTTGGCTCCATTCTTCTTGCGATGATTGGCTCTGCCCGTCATAGAGTCCAATAAGATAACTATTTCGAGCTAAATTTGGACCATCCATCAATTTTTCCAGAAGATTTGTGTCCCGGGTACAGTCTAACCGTCGATTCACTCGAGCGGATCCATGAAAAAACGCTTAGCGCTTTTGGGTCAGACCCCGAGCATGCTGAGACCTTAAATAATCTTTCGTGGGCACCTAAAGCACTTTTCGATGCGGCGCTAGCTGAAATCAAATTAAGCATAGAGCCTCTCTATGACTTCGATCTGGCTTTCAACTACTGGAATTGGATTTACCAATTTGCTCTTTATGGGACTAGGTACGAGCTAGCCTGGGATCGAATGACGAAAATTCACTACCCAAGAATTCCAGATGCCAATATAAGTGCTTTTACTCATGCTCAGGGTTTAGCCTTTGTAAAAAACAGAGAAGAAATAGTAGAGACGTGGATGCCAGTTTTGCCTGGTCTACTAGATCAGCTAGAAAAATCTGGCGTGCGCATAATTTGCAATCATGCAACGTGGATGAGCCAAGGTTTTTTGATTGTAATGCTTCATAGAGCACTTGCAGTTTATTGCGCTCGTAATCCATCTGAAGCAGCTCGAGCGAAGTCTCTTGGATTGCTAGACCCGATGGAGTTTGGAACAAAAGCCAACACCCTCCTTGGGCCTTGGATAACAACCCTTGGTCATAAGCTTAGCCCAGAAGTCTCTGACTTGCCGGCTATTGGCGCTATTCAGTCCATCTCAAATGTCGTCAAAGTGTTTCCGGATACACCCTCAGGTCGCTTCGAATGCTGCCGGAGGCGTTGGAAAATGGAAGTTAGACGCACTTTGCGATTGCTACGTGAGTTAGAAGATACACCCGGAACGCTCATATTTGAAACACCAAGCGGCAAACAAGATGCCCAGCTAGGCGGCAACTTGGTTCCGGGTCCCATGGCTAAAGCAGCAGTTAGATTATCAAAAGTTAGACCCAATCAAGTAATTTTGGTTGGAATGGATGAGAGAGATTTATTTGATGGAGGCATAGGAATCAGTGGCTTCCAGGGCGGAATAATGCGTTATGGGCGTATGGGCCTTGCCGTTAAGACACTTATTGCTTCTCGCCCAAAAGATAGCAATGCAGACTGGCCTTTTAAGAGCTGGCATGATGTTGGCGTACAAATTTCAGATTTAGTTACGAAAGCCAGCGCAAACATTTCACTGTAAATAATTGAATTTCTTGCCTTTCTATACTGGAAAGTAGTACGCAATTTAGATGTCCGATTTACTAAATCATCAAGCCTCTGCCGACTACAATGCTGATGCTATAGAAGTGCTCGAGGACGTTGAACACGTACGTTTAAGACCAGCGATGTACATAGGTTCAACGGATGACCGCGCCCTGCACCATTTAGTGTCTGAAATCCTTGATAATTCAATCGATGAAGCTGTCGCGGGCCATGCTACCAAAATAATGGTGAGCATGTTTGACGATGGATCAATTAGTATTGGCGATAATGGTCGAGGTATTCCGACGGCGGCACACAAAAAATTTAAAGACAAGCCTACCGTAGAAATCGCTGCAACTAAACTGATGTCTGGTGGTAAGTTTAAACAAGGGGCTTACCAGACAGCTGGGGGACTGCATGGTGTTGGCTTGTCGGTTGTCAATGCACTATCCGCCTGGATGCATATCGAAGTGGCACGAGAAAAAAAATTAGTAGACATTAAGTTTACGCAAGGCGTGACAAGCCAACCCCTTCAAGACCTTGGGGGTGCGCCAAATAGAAGAGGCACATTGGTCCATTTCTTACCTGATCCCGAAATATTTGGCTCGAAGGGACGCCTGCGTGCCGAGAGAGTTTTTACTCTGGTCCGCAATAAAGCCTTTCTTACTAGAGCAACCCAGATCATCTGGCGCTGCGACCCATCACTAATCTCTGAGGGAAGCGTAATCCCAACGGACGCAATTCTTCATTTCCCTGGCGGAGTTGAAGATTTCTTAAATGGTGAAATAAGCACCGACGAGCGAATTGGAGAGGCAGTCTTCGCAGGATCACTAAATTTTGTTGATCAACCAGGAAAGGTAGACTGGGCAATCGCATGGCCCAAAAGTGATGATGGTCAAACTATATCTTTCGCTAACACAATTCATACCTCTCAGGGCGGTACACATGAAGCAGGTTTGCGCGCTGCTCTTGCAAAAGCCTTAAAGGCTTATGGAGATATGGGCGGCATCAGAAAAGCTGCACAAGTTACACCTGATGACGTAATGAGCGGCACCTTTGCCGTGCTATCTCTATTCCTTCAAGACCCTCAGTTTCAGAACCAAACTAAAGAAAAACTAAATAGCCCTGATGCTACCAAATTAGTAGAAACCGCGCTTCGTGACCGCTTTGATACCTGGCTGGCAGGTGAGCCTCAGACTGCACGTGCCATACTTGATTCTGCTATTTTAAGGGCAGAAGAGCGCTTAGCTAAAAAGCAAGACAGAGAACTCAAACGCAAATCAGCCACGAAGAAACTGCGTTTACCAGGAAAACTTGCAGACTGCTCCAAAGCATCGCAGGAGAATACAGAAATTTTCATTGTTGAAGGTGATTCAGCAGGTGGTTCTGCTAAGCAGGCGAGAAACCGAGAAACTCAAGCAGTGTTGCCAATAAGAGGCAAAATCCTGAACGTCGCTTCAGCGACAGCAGATAAAATCCGTGCAAATTCTGAAATAACTGATCTATGTCAAGCGTTAGGCGTAACACTTGGAAAAACTTTTGATCTCGCTGATTTGCGGTATGAAAAAGTCATTATTATGACTGATGCAGATGTTGATGGAGCTCATATCGCTAGCCTGTTGATGACACTCTTTTACACGCAAATGCGCCCAATGATCGAAGCTGGACACTTATACCTAGCTAGTCCACCACTTTACCGCTTAAGCAGAAGTGGACGGTCCGCGTATGCGCGAGATGATGCGCATAAAGACGAACTTTTAGAGACAGAGTTTTCAGGTGCAGGCAAGGTAGACATATCTCGATTTAAGGGTTTAGGCGAGATGCTCCCTGCTCAACTCAGAGAAACTACAATGCGGCCAGACAGTCGTAATTTGTATAAAGTTACGATGAGAGACGGAGCGTTTGCCACTTCTGATATGGTAGGAATAGACATTCCGCTCGATCATTTAGTTGACAATCTTATGGGCAAGAAAGCCGAACACCGATTTGATTTCATCCAAGCAAATGCTGGATTTGTGCAGGATCTGGATGTTTAGAGAATAAGGTATTTTATAGGCGATTTCACCCTCCAAGGGATGTTCAAGCTCTTAACACCGTAGAGGAGCGTAGGTCGCTACGACCTCCTACGAACTGCCCACGAGGGCTCAACTTAAGGAACTAATCCATGAAATACACAAGAAATATGAGCTTTGCCCTGGCGGCCCTTATTCTTGGGAATCTTACACCAACAGTAGCTGCAGAAAGTCATGACAAGGGCTTCTTAACTAATGAAGATATCTTACAACTGGTCACTGATCGGTTTGAAGTGGCAGATGCCAATGATGATGGAATTCTGAGCAAAACAGAAGCCGAAACTATAAGAAATGCCCGCCAAACCTCACTTGGCATAAATTTTTTCCAGCGGTGCGTAACTTACCCTGTGACGCTCGAAGACATGCAGAGTAATGTTATATCTGCATTTGAAGAAATAGATCTCAACGAGGATGAGGTGCTAACGCGGCATGAGGTGTCTCGTCAAAGACGCTTGTCTTTCTTCAAGGGTAGAAACTGGTGCAGAGAATCTTAAGATTATTCACCATACCCCGGAAAGAAATACCTCCGAGGAAAACTCCCTGTGGAAAGCTTTTTGCATGCAATCGAGTAGAATCGTTAAAGACCTAATTAAGTCATTGATTTATCTCAAATGATATAAGTAGTTGATTTTACTAGATTTTCACACGACTCGGGGTTAAAGCGCCCCCTGAGACAAGATGTCTCTACAATAAAATCTTATTGGAGGAAACTATGATTGATAAGATTAAAAAATCTGTAGCAGCGCTAACCGATGCTGGTTTAGCACTTCTTGCCCTAGCAATTGTTGCTTCACTACTCGTTGGCGCGAATAACATGGCCTTCTTGGGCGATGTTGTTGGCAACATCACTTCACTTGTTGAAGATCTCGGTGGCGCTGGCTTAGCCGGTCTCATCTCTTTAGGTGTTGTCTTGTGGTTATTTGACAAGAAGTAAAGGCATCTATCCCCCAAGGAAATAGATCTAAGTAATGTCCGCTATCAAACGCTCACTTTCCCAAGCAATTGATTTCTTGTGGAAAGTAGCAGAGATTGGATTTGTTGCGACTTTAGTAACTATTTTAGTGTACATTTTCTTGGGGGACACCAGCGGTACATTTGTTACTGCAGTCTTCAATAACGCAGTAAAGTTAGTTGAAGCCCTTACATATCAAGGAACGGCCACCATCGTGATTGCGGCGTTTCTATACCGTTATTTCATTCAAAAATTTAGTTCTTAGAAAAATTTATCTCCTCGCCGATAAAGAAACTGCTTTATCAAATTTGCAATTTCTGCTGGTTGCTCCAAGGGGCCTAGGTGACCACAACCCTTTAGTACATGAAGCTCTGAGCCAGCTATGCCCGCAGATAGTTCCAATCCTCTTTGAGCAGGTATAAGAGTATCTTCAGAGCCTGAAATTAGAAGAGTTTTCACTGATACTTTACCAAGGAACCTTGTCATGTCTGGCCTAGTTTGGTTTGCTCTTAGTTGAGCTACCGTTGCAGCAGCACCTACTTGCAAGGCCTGCGATCTCACCTCTTCAAATAATTTACGATCATTTCGATGCGCTTTGCCAACTAAAGTCTGATAGAAGCCCCAAGTCATCCCTTCAAACCGAACCTTTGGACTGCTCAAAAGCTTTATCGTTCGGCTGCGCTGAGCCACCTCTAATTCGTCATCATCGACGGCACGTGTGTTTATAAGAACTAAACTATTAACCGGAATAAGTGGATCCAATGCCAAAGCCAGTGCCACATAACCGCCCATTGAAAAACCAACTAGGTTAAACGGCCCTATTGGCAGATCTAGTTTTACAGCACGCAACATCTCATCAAAATTTTTTACTGAAGGGCGAACCAAGGAAATATCGTGATAATCGAAGTCACCCAATTCTTTTTTAATTCTGGTGTAAATTGCTGCAGTATTACTGAGACCGGGGATAAAGACTAAGGCCATTTTGAAGTCTTTAATAATCCCAAAAACGAAAGCCAGCTTTACTTTTGCGCTTTAATCAATTATTTGAACCAAAAGTCGGACTCTAGTCCAACCCCTTCCCCTCATTATATGGACATAATCAGCTTGGATCAATCCACCACTTTCATCGATTTAGGGCTCTCAGACCCATTGCTTGATGCACTGAATGCCAAAGGCTACAACCATCCAACACCTATACAGGCTAAGTCTATCCCTTCTGTGCTTATGGGGAGAGATCTTATTGGGATTGCCCAAACCGGCACCGGCAAAACTGCAGCATTTGTGCTGCCAATGATAGATGTTTTAGCAGAGGGCCGAGCACGGGCTCGGATGCCAAGATCTTTGATTGTGTCACCAACAAGGGAATTAGCAGCGCAAATTGCTGAGAATTTCGATGCCTACACAGCAAATCATACTCTCTCAATGGCACTGTTAATTGGTGGGGAATCTATGCGAGAGCAAGAAGATGCTCTCACTAAAGGCACAGATGTTCTAATCGCTACTCCGGGCAGGTTATTGGACCTTTTTGAGCGAGGAGCGATTTTACTTAATGATGTCCAAATTTTTGTAGTCGATGAAGCTGACAGAATGCTTGATATGGGATTTATCCCAGACATTGAAAGAATCGCTCAGCTGGTACAAGGCGGTAAGTCTCGTAAACCGCAAACACTTTTCTTCAGCGCTACAATGGCACCTGAAATTCGGCGGCTTTGTGACACCTTTCTTACTAATCCAAAGCAAGTGGAAGTGGCTCGACAGTCTCCAACTAGTGAAACGATAACCCAACGCATTATAGAGGTAGCTTACAAGGGGAAACGCAAGGCACTGGCATCAATCCTCGGAAAACCAGGCGGGGAGCAGTGCATAGTTTTTTGCAATCGGAAACGTGACATAGATGACTTAGTCAATGCACTACAAGAAAAGCGCTATACATCGGCACCGTTGCACGGAGACATGACTCAACCGAAGAGGCTAGAAAAGCTAAACGCGTTTAAGGAAAAAAATGTCCAAGTTCTGGTCTGCTCAGATGTTGCGGCGCGTGGTATCGATATAAATGACTTGCCCTTAGTAGTGAATTTCGACGTCCCGCATCATGCAGAGGACTACGTCCACCGGATTGGTCGGACAGGCAGGGCTGGAAAACAAGGTCGTGCATTTACTCTGGCAAGCCAATCTGAGGCAGAGCATGTTGAGTCAATTGAAAAGCTGATAGGTCAAAGCATAGAGCGTGACGTACTCTTAACGCCAACCACCAAATCAAAGGGCAAAGGAACAGGTTTCGACACCGCTCCTTTCGTATTTGCTGGATGGGATATGGATAAAGATTTATTAGCTAAAGCAAAGAAAGCCTTTGAGACGCATATTCCCGCATATGTTTTACGCTCGGCCCTCGCATCCGAAGGTGATAGCACCACCGCATGAACATCACTTGGAAAAGCCTTGCTTGGCGCACAGGTTTTTCGGCCTCTCTGTTCTACATTTTCTTCTTTTCGGTAACGGCTTTTCAGCTATTTAATATGACTGACTGGTTAGGTACCCGCGGCGTAGATCCCGCGACAGCGGGGCGACTTCAAGGCTCAGCAGATCTTTTCTTCGTAGTCGGTATATTACTGGCTGGATTACTCGCTGACTGGCAAGGATTCAACCGAAGGCTATACTTAGTTTATTTTTGTATTGCCGTACTTGGATATATTTTCCTTGGGCTAACGGCACAAACATGGGCGCTAGGAGTGGCGCTTGCATTAATCTCTTTTGCATTCATCCCTTTAACGAACCTTGTTGACGCGCATCTCCAACCATATGTGAGCCGAGACCTGATCCCTTACGCTCGCGTTCGGGCTCTTGGGTCTATTTCCTTCACACTCATTATTCTATTTACCGCTACGCTTAGTGAAGAACGCATAATGATGCTTTTTTATCCTGTAATTGCATTTTTTGTTCTCGCTGTGGGGTTTAGCCTAGCGGCTTTGCCACCTCAGCCACGCCACATACCCGCCCCAATCTTGGAAAAATTCTTTACTTTTGGCCGCCTGCTATCTCAGCCTAGATTTATTGCCTTCTACGCCATAATCATGCTTATTCATGGATCACATGGTGCATACTATATTTACGCCGTACCCATCTGGCGTGAATGGGGTTTTGGGTCAGGTCAAATTTACAGCCTTATTGGCTGGGGAGTTGTTGCAGAAATCATATTTTTCTTAATCGCACCTAAAGCGCTGACCGATTCAAAAGCAGCGCCGCTCCTGGCGCTATGCTCAATAGCTGCGATAACCAGATGGCTTATGTGGCCGCACGTTGACGGCTGGGTGGGTCTGATTTTTGTTCAAAGCCTACATGTCCTAACCTTCGCCCTCACACACTTGATATCGCTTGCATTCTTGCGACGTCGAGTACCAGAGGCCGAGCTAGGAGCGGCACAAGCTCTAATGCCTGCGATTTCAGTAGGTATTGGAATGGGGTCCGCAAAACTTCTTGCGGCTCAGTATATTGGAGAAAGCCAGGTCACACCATTCGTCGCGATGGCATTGATGGTAGCTTTATCTCTCCCTCTTTGCTTGATCCTTCATAAACTTTCAGGTGTTCGCACTGAGTCCATATCTACATAGCCATTCGGGTAGGCCGACTGCCAACGCCATCCATCTTCACACATTTGAAGCAGGTTTAACTCAGCCCTCCAAGAAAGCAATTGAGCCGCTTTTTCGGGATCTGCCCAGTAGGCAGCAACATCTCCCTCTCGACGCGGCCCAACAGTTCGTTGTATTTGCTTGCCAGATACTTTTTCAAAAGCATCACACACGTCTATGACTGAACTACCAAAGCCGGTGCCCAAATTTACTGCATCGAAACCCATAGCCGGATTATTTATGACATAGTCCAGAGCTGCGACATGCCCACGAGCCAAATCAACGACGTGGATATAGTCCCGCACACCAGTTCCATCTAAAGTGGGATAATCATTCCCAAATATTGTTAGCGCCTCTCTTCGCCCAACTGCTACCTGCGCAACATATGGGAAGAGGTTGTTTGGAATACCGTTTGGATCCTCTCCAATTTCACCACTAGCGTGAGCGCCAACTGGATTAAAATATCGCAAAGCCATATACGAACAGTTTGTATTTGAATTAGCAGTATCGGCCATGGCTTGCTCAACCCACATCTTTGAGCGCCCATAGGGACTTTCAGGCTTGTACGGCGCGTCTTCCCTTAATGGCAACTCATCTGGGTCACCATAAACTGTTGCCGATGAAGAAAAAACCAGTGCCTTTACGCCAGAGGCCTCCATCACCCGCATTAGGCCTAGGGAGCCGGTAACGTTTACATCATAGTAGTTGGAGGGTTGTGCAACAGATTCCCCAACTGCCTTCAGACCTGCAAAATGAATCACTCCAGATAAATTATTATCAGAGAATAGTCTTTCCAAAACATCTATGTCTCTGACATCGCCTTCTATCAACTTTACACTTCGATTAGTCAGGCGTTCGATTTGTTTGATAACTACTTTATGTGAGTTGACAAAATTGTCGAGGATTAGCACCTCGTATCCGCTCTGCAAAAGCTCGACAGCAGTATGAGACCCTATATATCCGGCCCCGCCCGTTAAGAGTATTTTCTGTTTCATCCGAGCTTCCTTTCTAGATGGGCAAAAAACGCCTTTGCCATTTCAACTTACTGCCCCTATAGGCGGTCCCCTACTAGGGGTATAGCTCAGTTGGTAGAGCATCGGTCTCCAAAACCGAGTGTCGCGGGTTCGAGTCCTGCTACCCCTGCCAATCATGCCTTGAAAATGAGCAATCGGGGCAACAGGTATGGGATAAGCTCATGCCTATTTATGAGGTTTGTTATGATTAAGTTTTACCGGGAAGTCCGGGAACAAATCCTACGTGTTACCATTCCCGCATGGCGTGAGGTATGGGTTACTGCTGTCATGGTTGTCGTTTTAGCTTTAATCATGGCCTTTCTTTTTTTCGGGGCGGATGCCTTGATCGTCACAACCCGCGACTTCTTAGTTAGAACAGTCGCTGGATTATTCGGAGGGTTGTAAACCATGGTCCCTGCTAAATGGTATATAATAAATGTGTATTCTGGATTTGAAGCCAAGATATGCGAATCTCTTAAGGAGCAAGCCGGGCGCAAAGGAATTGCAGATCAGTTCATAGAGCTGGTTGTGCCCTCGGAGCAAGTAACCGAAGTTCGAAAGGGCAAAAAAGTCGAAACTGAGAGAAAATTTTACCCAGGATACATCTTGGCAAAAATGAGCCTCACTGACGAGGCTTGGTCGCTTGTTAAAAATACTCCTCGAGTAACCAACTTTCTAGGAGGTGGTGCAAAAGCTAAACCAATTGCCATTCCTGAAGCAGAAGCAATGAGGGTAATTAATCAGGTTCAAGAGGGTGTCGAAAAACCTCGTCCCTCTATCACCTTTGACGTGGGCGAAGAAGTTCGTGTGAAAGATGGCGCGTTCGCCTCATTTAATGGTTTAGTAGAAGAAGTGGACGAGGAAAAAGCACGCCTCAAAATTTCTGTCTCGATATTTGGTAGAGCTACGCCGGTCGAGCTGGACTATGTGCAGGTAGAAAAACTCTAAATTTAGAGTGAAAACGCTCGAAAGCTTCGCATCGCTATGCGTATCACCACTTTAATTCAATGTCTTTGAAATTAGTCTCCCGTGATCTCACAAATATGTAGACTCATAAGGGATTCGAGCATAAAGGCGCTGCTTCCACTGAAGTAGTGGTCTCATCGTGTGGGAGGGGCGTCACCCCGAACCACACTCCTCAACCGCCGCATTAAGCAATTAAGTGGCCTTTAAACATGAGGTTATCATGGCGAAAAAAATCGACGGCACCCTAAAGCTCCAGGTGCCTGCTGGACAAGCGAACCCTTCACCTCCCGTTGGGCCTGCTCTAGGCCAACGAGGTATTAATATTATGGAATTCTGTAAGGCTTTTAACGCCAAAACGCAGGAAATGGAGCAAGGCGTTCCAACACCTGTAGTCATTACGGTATATTCTGATAAATCCTTCACCTTTGAAATGAAGACTGCACCCGCTTCCTATTATTTACAGAAAGCGGCAGGGAAAAAGAAGGGTGGTTCAAACGCAGGAACTCAAATTGCAGGTAAAGTTAGCAAGGACCAAATTCGCGAAATTGCTGAAGCAAAAATGAAAGACTTGAATGCGAATGATATTGAAGGTGCAATGGCCATTATTGAGGGTTCGGCCCGTTCAATGGGTTATCAGGTAACGGAGTAGAATCATGGCAGTTCAAGGAAAACGTTTGAAAGCAGCCCGTGAAACCATTGATCGGGAAAAGCTATACACAATCGCTGAAGCAGTTAGCCTCATTCGGGGTAATGCTCGTGCAAAATTTGATGAAACTATCGAGATATCGATGAATCTTGGCATTGATCCAAGACACGCTGATCAGAACGTGCGTGGAGCAGTCAACCTCCCCCATGGGACGGGGAAGTCTGTGAGAGTTGCTGTGTTTGCTCGCGATGCGAAGGCCGAGGAAGCCAAGGAAGCTGGTGCAGACATTGTCGGCGCAGAAGACTTAATGGAAACAATTCAGGCTGGTGAAATCAACTTTGAGCGCCTAATTGCAACTCCAGATATGATGCCGTTGGTAGGCCGTTTAGGTAAAGTTCTAGGCCCAAAAGGGCTAATGCCTAATCCAAAAGTTGGCACCGTAACTCCTAACCCCGGTCAGGCAGTAAAAGACGCAAAAGGCGGACAAGTGCAGTTTCGCGCTGAAAAGAACGGTATTATTCATGCTGGAGTAGGCAAGGCATCTTTCACCGAAGAAGCCATGAATGAAAATATTAAGGCATTTGTTGATGCAATCGTGAAAGCAAAGCCCACTGGCGCCAAAGGTGCATATGTTAAACGGATTTCCGTAAGCTCAACAATGGGTCCCGGTGTTAAAATTGATATCGCTGCGGCAACTGAAACCGCATAGCTATATCGCAAATAAAACTACCTCAGAAAAGGGCAGCTATCGCTGCCCTTTTTTCTTTGCTGTTAGGGTTCGACCGTAATATTCAATTGGTTGTTTAATTATCCATGTTAAGAAACTTCGCATTGAAGGGCTTAACCTAATTTTCTCTGGGTCATTCCACTTGTCCCTTAATTCTCTCTCTGTCCATAAAGAGTGAATCTTCTGATGACATATGCGATGCAGATAGTCTTGTTCCCTGCCGCCTTGTGACTTTGGCCTCCAGTGGTGTCGATCTACTGATGCACCTGCAATCATTTGGCGCCCGCAGATAGGACATGATCCAAGCATTTTCATTTTCTACTACAAATCAATCTCAGCAACTGGAAAGGCAGCGGGCGGGTCAGCTTCGCATCTCCGAAAGAAGACTGCTGAATTAATTTGATCCACCACTTTACAAGATTACCCGCAGAAAAAAGCGTCGCCAACGCATTAGAACCTTGCTTAGCACCTCTAAGCTCTATTGCTCGCTCTAGGTGCATCAATGCCTGCGCTACTAAGTTCTCTAATGCCAGCTCAGGTTCAGTCTGCCAAACCTCTAAACCTCGTGTTTCTCTCCCCAATCCGCCCGAAAGATTTCTCGCCAAACCTACGTAGGCGAAAGCACACCCTAAGTGGTTCGCAATGCCCTCGTGATTTTTGAGTCCAAGCACTCGACCTTGCGCTACCATTAGGCTACCAGCAGTCCTTGCTAGATAAGCGCGCAACTCCTCTTGATCTTCAAAAGGTCCATCAACCAAATCAAGCTTGCGACCTTCAACCATCATGTAAAGCGAGGGAAAGTCCAACACTTCTGATATACTTGATAGCGCCAGTGCCACTTGATGGCTACGAACAGGGCCACCAGCCTTCAATTCATCCAATACTTCACGCCACCATTGAAGCCTGACTAAACCCAGGTTTGGATCCGAAACACGGCTTGCGGTTCGTGCTAATTCAAGGTTAAGGGCCGCTATAGCCAACATGGCTGGCTGTGACTTTGAAGGAGCACATAACGCGAGATGAAAGCGATCAATATCTTGAGCTCTTACTTGAGCGGCGCAATAACTTAGAGTCATTGCGGAAATAAAAGCGCACCGATCTTGCGTCCATCCAAAACTAAAACATTAAAGGTTCGGCATCCAGCACCAGTATTCATTGGCTCGCAGTGCAACCCAACCTGCTTCAGGGTATCTTTTGCTGATGGAGGGACTAAACACATTGTTTCGCCCGTTCCTACTAAAAGTACATCAATATCACCAGCTTGGTCTAAAACTTCTTGAGGCCAGTTAGTTCCATCCAAGTCGTTTACAGAGCTAATAGCTGGACTAGTTATGCCCGTTGGCAGCAAACACACAGCTCCCTCAAATCTGCGTCCATTTAACCGAAATCCACCGTCTCCGTATCCTTCAACTTGTATGGTCTGGCTATCAATCTCGGGCGTTATATCCATGGTGCGAAACTAGTTTTTCTTTTTACCTTTTCTAGGCTTACCCTTAGTTCTTTTGGGGGATGATCCCTCACTAACACTCGTTCCATCAAGAGCTTCCACACTTGTATCTTCAATCTTTGAGGCCCATGCTAGGGCTGCATCATCCATTCCTGCAAGATCAACTTTCTGCTTTTCGAATACCTTTGATGAGAGACCCATGACTTTAAGTAGAGGGGTGGCAAGAAATAGAGACGAGTAGGTCCCAATAAGAACGCCCCAAATTAATGCTGTTGAAAATTCTCTAACATCGGCGCCGGCAAACCAGAATAGCATGAGTAATGCCAGCATAGTTGTTATCGAAGTCATGATAGTTCTTGATAAGGTGCGATTTAGCGACCTATTAAGAAGACTTTCCAGACCTTCGTCTGGTGACTTGCGCATTTCTTCTCGAATTCGGTCAAAAACCACAACAGTATCGTTGATAGAATAGCCCGCTATGGTCAGGATAGCTGCAACAACCTCTAAATTAAGTTCCATTTGGAGAAGCGCAAACAAGCCAATAGTTGTGATTGCATCGTGTAAGAGGGCAACCAGCGCTGCAACTGCAAAACGCCACTCAAAACGAAACGCAATATACGCTGCAATGCCTGCAAGTGCGATAAGGACAGCCCACATTGCACTTGTTTGAAGCTCGCTAGAGACCTGCCCGCCAATAGTCTCAAAGGTCACGTTCTGATTAGAATCATCCAATCCTAGAGCTTGCAAAGCATCTGCTCTGCGTTGTGCCATAAAATCCGCCTCAGCAAGACCAGAAGCAGCTAGCTGCACCTCATCCGGTTTTGGCATAATAAAACGCGCATTTTCACCAAAGGCCTGCATTTCAACGCCAGACAGAAATGGGTGTGCTTCTTGCACCGCGCCCTGCATCCCAACTAAGCTTAAGCTGCTGGTCGGGACGGTAACCTGCGTACCACCAAGGAAATCAATGCCGAAGTTAAGCCCAGGAGTGAGCATTAGAACTAACGAACCTAAAACCAATAAAGCTGATATACCTAAAGTATACGAGCGCACCGAGAGAAATATTACATTCGTCTCGCGAGAAAGCGGATTAAAATACAACTTCATATCAATTCTCCCCGCTCCCTATATCGGCATAATAAGTCGGCGACCCGAGCCGTACCAGAACCCTATAAGCATCCTAGTAAACAAAAGAGCGCTAAATATTGATGTAAGGATACCAACACTGAGGGTGACAGCAAATCCCTGTATCGCGCCTTTTCCAATGAAGAAGAGAACAATTGCAGCGATAAACGTTGTAATGTTAGCGTCTAAAATTGTTGAAAGCGCTTGCCCGTAGCCGTTCTCAATAGCTTGACCGACATTCCCTGACCGCCTCCATACCTCTCGCATCCTCTCAAATACTAAAACGTTAGCATCAACCGCCATTCCAATTGTTAAAACAATTCCAGCAATCCCAGGTAAACTGAGGGTAAAACCAAGCAAAGTCATTATCCCCAAGATAAGTGTAAGGTTCACCAATAGTGCTATGTTTGCGAACAGACCAAACAGTCCGTACGATATCATCATATATAGTAGCACTGCCATGACGGCGAGCAAAGCAGCCCACTGACCAGCAGCTACCGCCTGCGCTCCCAATTCTGGACCGACTTTCGATTCTTCCAGTTTAACGATTTCAGCAGGAAGCGCGCCTGCTCGCAGAATAGTAGCAAGGGTTGATGCCTCCTCAACTGAGCCCACACCTCTAACAACAAAGCGCGTCCCTAAATTAGGTTCGAAAGAATCTATCCTAAGAACCTTTCCATCGAGTATCGTAGCTATGAACCGCTGAGCGGGCCCTCGGCTCCACTCAGTTGGGGTTAGTTCCCTCATAACTTCTCCTGCCGACGGGCGTAAAGTAACTTCAACTTCATTTTGAATATTTGCTGCCGCGCCGATTATATCGGCTGATTCAACACAACGAACTGAACGATCTACCGCAATGCGATCAGCAAAGCGCACCTCTTGCGAACCAGGGTTAGCAGCCGCATAATATTGTATGTTTGCGCCTGACGCCCCGGAATAATCAGTAGGAACAGAGCAAATGCGCAAGTTTCCCTGCGGAACATTTGGAATCGCCTCGGCTCCTGGAAGCTCGACATACACGCGTCCTACAGGGCCCGCAGCCCGTATAATCGGCTCCGAAATGCCGAACGCATCAAAACGAGTTCGCAGACTCTCTATAAGACGGTCGGTAAGCGTACTTAGATTTTGCTCACGGACTGCACCTGACACCTGCAAAACTAGTCCATTCTCCTCTGTAGGTGAGAGTTGAACGAAAGGTTGCGGCACGTGAGCAAAAGCTATCTGCTGAGCAGAGACATCTGCTAGAATATCGAAACTCGCA
>CAXQZM010000006.1:0-8975 GCA_964228455.1 Alphaproteobacteria bacterium
GGGTCAAAGGCAGCGAATTGCACTTGCACGTGCTTTAATTCTTGAACCAAAAGTACTAATTTTGGATGAACCAACGTCCGCACTAGATCGGGCTGTGCGTGCTGAGTTCTTGCAACTCTTAAGGAGTTTGCAGAGAAAAAAGGGCCTCGCGTACATATTTATCAGCCATGACCTAGCTGTTGTAAGATCATTGGCACACCATTTACTTGTAATGGAAAACGGCCATGTTGTTGAGAGTGGTGACGTTCGCCAAGTCTTCTCGCAACCTCAACATCATTACACTAAAAAGTTGTTGAGTGCTTTTCTAACTTAATCGGAAATTTTGACCTGATCTCGTCATCTAGCGCTGGCTCAATATAACTCGGTTGGTGAGAGGCGAGAATTTCTGTCACCTTATTTTTTGCTGTGCTCCATGCGTCAGGAGCACCAATCTCATTCCATAAATTTGGTGCTGTTCGATCGGCAAGCTCTGGGTAATAGTAATCACGTTCCATAGCAGACATGGTGTGATCGCCACCTAAAAAGTGACCATCTCCAAATACTGCGGTTTTAATCGCGTCAAACGCAAGCGTGTCATCGTTAACCTCGATACCACGAATGGCTCGCGTTGCGTGCCCAAGCATTTCGTTATCAAGAACCATTGCTTCAAATGATACTCCAAGAAGCGAAGCCATCATGCCCGCACTTTCGTATATCATGTTTGCACCAGCCAGGCCGGTCATAGCGGAAGTTAGTGCTTTTTCTGCGCCCATTTGAGCATCTACCGCTTTAGAGTCTGCCATCGACGCAGCGACACCTGAGGGAAGCCCAAGAGCGTTAGAAACCTGCGCTGAAGCTGCATTCATTAAGGCAATTTCTCCACCAGAACCGCAAAAAGCGCCAGATCGAAGATCAATCACAAAAGGCCAGTTGGAAAAGATCATTGGGTGACCGGGCGCAAATAGTTGCACCATAGCTAAAGCTGCTAAGGTTTCCGCAGTTCCAGCGACAACCATACCTGCGATTGTGGCTGGCGCGGTTGCTCCTGATTGAGCAGCAATGATTGCGTTAATAGGCATCCCATTTTCAATGGCTGCTAAAGATACATCAAACGCGTCTTCTCCGTATTTTAAAGGGGAAATAATTGGAGATATGTGAACGTTGCAAAATGGTCGTTCTCGAAACTTGCCTGGTCCCCCCATGGCGATATCAAACATATCAACAATAGGCTTTACGTAGTCACCAACAAAAAAAGACGTCCCAACGGGTTTGGTAGTGCCTGATAGAAGCGCATACGCTGTATTGACGTCTAATTCGTAGTTGTCGGTTAAATCAGTTGCTACACAAATTCTTGTGAACACACTGATTTGATCCATTTTGTCCGCTAACCGAGTAAAATCGTAGAGGTCTTTAAGGGTCGATGCTCGATAGCGTCCGGTTTCAAAATCAAGGGTTTGAACACCTGCCCCCCCGGTGCAGTAGTGGCTTCCTTCGCCTACAACTAAATCATATTTTGGATCTCGGCCATAGAACCTAAAGGTGGATGGGGTGTTTTGGACCAGCTCTTCGAGCATGCCTCTAGAGAAGCATAGGCGACCATTTCTTTGATGGGCTCCATGTTCCAAAGCTTTATCTAATAGTTGAGGAGGCACCTCTGCCATGCCAATTTCATTTAGTACCCGATAAGCTTCATTGATTACCTGACTTACTTCTGAATCACTGAGTGGTTTATATTGCCCTCCAATTTGGCCACGAGGGATAGGGTTGATTTCTTGTTCGACTGCTTGTCGCGCAGCGATGCGGGCCGCTCGGCCTCCGGTTGCTCTTCTAGACATTATTTGTCCCTAATTTCAATTCTTGAAGAGTAATATTCAAACAACGCCAAATTAATTTCACCTAAGTTTTTCACTCGTATTTTTTGAGCATTAGGGTTACAAGGATATAGGTGTCATCGCTGCTGGGTCCCCCCATTGTGACCATGAGCCATCATAAACCATAACATGCTCAGCACCCCGCGCTTCGAGAGCTAGTGCCAACCCTGCTGCGGTAATGCCAGACCCACAAGTAGTGACAATTGGTCGACTTAGGTCGACACCATTTAGGTTAAAATCATTAGTAAATTGCCCGTCTTTTACCACGGTTGAAAAAGGCAAATTTACTGATCCTGGGATATGGCCACCACGAAGCCCCTCTCGCGGTTCAGGCTCACTACCGTTAAAGCGTCCCGGTGATCGGGCATCAACAATTTGTGCAGAATGCTGTGGATCTATCCGAAGCTCATCAAAAACTTCCGAGAGATTGTATGAGGCAACAAAAGAATCTTGCCACCATAGATCTGGGTTGGGCGTGGACGGTTCGATAATTTTGGAGCCGGGGGTTAGTGGTAAACCTGCTGCTTCCCATGAGGGCAAGCCACCTGCTAGAAGATAGATATCAGCATCAACTTCGCGCTTACAGAATTCCCAAGCCAATCTTGGCGCTGAAAATAAACCAATCTGATCATAGATACATATTGGCTGTTTGTTTTTCCAACGTGACCCAGCAAGAAAATGGGCAAAAATAATCTCCGGGGCTAGCATGTGAGGTAATCGGTAATGAGGATCTGCACAGCTATTTATATCCCAGAAACTGGAATGAGGGATTGATCGCTCAGTGAAGCGTTCTTTAGCTTTTTCAGTTCCACCCTTGATGAAGTATGTTGCGTCCAGGATTAAACAATTATCAATAATGGAGAGTTCTTGAGGCGATAGAAAAGTTACTGGCATGTGCGAGTGATAGCACTACCCATCTCTCGTTACAATTTAAGTGCTCTTGTTAGTTTTTAGCTCTAAGCGAATTAAAGCCAGCTTGGTATTGGTAGGCTTTTACTTTGCAAGAATTCCTTGTTGAATAGTTTAGACGCATATCTGGATCCATGATCGCATAGTACTGTTACAATGGTATGTCCGGGGCCCATATCTTTTCCCATTGCTATCGCACCCGCTACATTCAGGCCGCCAGATCCGCCGAGGCAAAGACCATCGGTTTCCATGAGACCTATAACAACTCGCATCATTTCTGTGTCGGGAAGATTAATGGCAAAATTTGGGGTAAAGCCCTCGAGATTTGCAGTAATTCTTCCTTGCCCTATTCCTTCCGTGATCGAGCCTTTGCCGTTCGATTTAAGTTCGCCATTAACGTAGTAATCATAGAGTGCTGCTCCATCTGGATCGACTATTCCAACCCGGACGTTTCGCTCTTGGAGGTAAGATCCAGCGCCCGCGAGCGTTCCTCCAGAACCTACAGCGCATATAAAACCATCCAATTTCCCGTTTGTCCCTTCCCATATCTCTGGACCGGTGGTCTCGTAATGGCCTAGTCGATTATCTGTATTGTCAAATTGGTTGGCCCATAGCGCTGAACCTCGATCTATCTCGTTCAGTTGTTCGGCCAACTTTCGGCTTACGTGAACGTAATTGGCCGGATCTTTAAATGGCGCTGGCGGCACTTCTATGAGTTCGGCCCCGTATAGCCTGATTGCATCTTTCTTTTCCTGACTTTGGGTGTTGGGTATTACGATTTTGCATTTGTATCCACGGGCTTTGGCGACCATCGCAAGCGCGATACCAGTGTTTCCGGCAGTTCCCTCCACAATGGTGGCATTAGGTTTTAGTTCGCCTCGTGCTTCTGCTTTATTGATAATTGAGAGAGCGGCGCGATCTTTTACGCTTCCACCGGGATTCATCATTTCCGCCTTTCCGAGTATGGTGCAACCGGTTTCTTTGCTTGGCCCTTCGAGCTTTATGAGCGGCGTGTCGCCAATGGCGGCGAGGGTGTTCTCTTTATACATTTGTCCAACCATTTAAGTTTCTTCGAACTAAGCTTTCCAGCAAGTCAATGGACGGCTTACTCGCGTTTAAGCAAGTTAAAGCTGCAAAATTAGTACCACCATTTTCGTGCCACTCTTCGGCAAGCCCAATCCCGATTTCCTCTAATGTTTCCAAACAGTCAACGGAGAAACCTGGCATGGTGACCGCTACCCTCTTCATTCCTGCTTTAGCGTGTGCCTCCAAAGTTTTATCAGTGTAGGGTTTCAGCCATTCTGTGGGCCCGAAGCGAGATTGGAACGTAACTTCTAACGGTGGGGCATCTTTAGGCATCTGCTCCGAGAGAAGCCTGGTGGTTTTGTGACACAGGCAATGGTACGGATCGCCTTTGAGGAGGTAGGTCTTCGGAACACCATGATAAGACGTGATTAAGCGCTCTGGTTCAAAATCTAATTCATTAAGCTGCCGAAGGGTGTCTTCAGCAAGGGCATCTATGTAATGAGGGTCATCATGGTAGCTTGGCAGTGTTCTAATAGCTGGCTGCCATCGCATTTTCATAAGGTTTCGAAATACTTCGTCGTAAGCTGTTGCAGTAGTGGAGGCTGCGTATTGTGGGTAAAGCGCAGCGCACAAAATTTTTTGGCATCCAGCATCGATGAGCTGCTGAAGCGCACTTTTCGTAGAAGGGTTTCCATAACGCATGCCGACTGCAATTTCGACGTCTGGCATACGCTCTCTTAGCGCCTCCACTTGATCATAGCTAATTAGCCTAAGTGGACTATCGCCGCGTTCTTGATCCCAAATCTCAGCATAGGCTTTTCCTGATTTTCGAGGCCTAAATGTTAAAATAGGTCCGTAAAGAATAGGCAACCATATGGGTCTTGGTAATTCGATTACTCTGTTATCTGATAGAAACTGACGCAGGTAACGCCACATCGGCGCAAATCCTGTCCCGTCAGGGGTACCTAAATTTAGCAGCAGAACACCAATTTTTTGAGCTTTAACCGGTGGATGATCAGCAGGGAGAGGGCTTGTCATGGGCATCACGTAGCTTGTCTTAGATTAATAGCAAGAATGCATGTTCGAACATTTTGCTGGATTTGGTTGAATACACTTTTCCCGTAGCTTTGTTGATACAGTGAAAAGAAAGTTGTTAAATTCTAAGCCAAAAGTAAAGTTTTGTTCCGTAAGGGCGCATATGTTGCTGGATGTAAGGTAGACAGTTGGTTGAAGCATATTTATGGGCCCTCGAAGTCCGCGCGTAGCTCAACTGGATAGAGCACGTGACTTCTAATCTCGGGGTTGCAGGTTCGAGTCCTGCCGCGCGGGCCAATTCTTCTGTTGACGGGGGCAGGCACTCCACCTAAAGCCGGCTCCCTGGTAGGGCGGTTAGCTCAGTTGGTAGAGCAACTCGTTTACACCGAGTAGGTCGGGAGTTCGAGCCTCTCACCGCCCACCATCCACTCCCCTCAAACCCGCGCCTTAGGACTGAAGGCCCGAACGTCGCCCCGTGCGGGTTAGCAGGGGCTAATTGTTGAGAAATGTGCTTAGGCCTGGTGCCGCTCAGCTCGCTGAAGCGGGATCATTGATAGACCGCTAATGATAAGAAAGACCGAAGCAGCAGTAAGGCACAGCGTCAACCCCCCGACTTGATAAGAAACACCAGATAAGAGTGTTCCAATCAACCGTCCCGCTGCGTTTGCCATGTAATAAAATCCTACATCCATGGTGACACGATCGGCTCTTGAGTAAGCTAAGATGAGATAGGAATGCAGCGATGAAGCGAGAGCAAATAGAACGCCGAACATGAGGAGACCCACCATCAGCGCCACTGTCAAAATTGGGTTTGGCGTCCAGGTTGCAACCGCCCAGGCAAGTGCTGCAGGGACAATAGCAAGGCTAAAAATCAGGCCCAAACTCTTAACCGCTGGATACTGGCTTCCCATGATACGAGGCGCCGCGGCCTGAACAGCGCCATATAGCATGATCCAGATGGCCATAAAGGCGCCAATTTGAAAAAAGGCCAACCGAGTTCCCCAGTTGCTACCATCCGACAGGACAGCATAGAAATAGATGGGTATCCCCACCACGAACCAAACGTCGCGCGCGCCAAATAAGAAAATGCGCGCAAGGCTGAGCCAATTGATCTGATGGTTTTGGGAAAGGACGTCCCAGAATTTAGCGTCCTTGGTCCCTCGGGGCAAACCAGTCGGCATCCAAACGTATAGCGCAATAAAAATGAGGAAAAGCAGGCCTGCCATGATCCACAGGGTGCCAGAAAACCCAATCAGGCCTAACGTGCTGGCGCCTAAGAAAAAGCCCAATCCCTTGACCGCATTTTTGGACCCCGTGAGAATTGCAACCCAGCGAAACAGCCCGCCCGCCTTCGAGGGGGCCAACAACTTAACCGCGCTCTTTGAACTCATTTTTGTTAGATCCTTAGCAACACCTGACGCGCCTTGCGCACACATGACGAACACCACAGATAGCACGAGGGTCCAACTTTCCGACACCAACGTCAGCGCCAGCAGCGCCAAGACCTGCAAGCCGAGGCCTGAAAATAGGGTTTGGCTAAGCCCATAGCGGGCCGCGATCCAACCAGCGCATAAATTAGTGATAATCCCCGCGACTTCATACAGGATGAAGAGATACGCGAGTTGAACAGGTGAAAAGCCCAGCAGATGAAAATGCAGAAGAACCAGCATACGCAAGGTCCCATCGGTTAGCATAAAGGCCCAATAGGCCGCCGTAACGGCTATATAGGCGCGCAGGCCCGCCACCTGATCAGCGATCACAGGCTGCTACCCACCTTTTCTGCCACATCCACCAATCGATGGGCATAGCCCATTTCATTGTCGTACCAAGCATAGACCTTCACCTGGGTGCCGTTTACAACCATGGTTAACGGGGCGTCAATGATCGAGGATCGCGTATCATTGGTATAATCTGCAGAAACAAGCGGGCGCTCTTCATAGCCGAGAATCCCGTTTAAGGCTCCGTCTGAAGCAGCTTTAAACAAAGCATTAACTTCGTTTACGCTTGTTTCCCGCTCCACCTCAAATACACAATCGGTCAGGGAAGCATTGAGCAAGGGAACCCGAACGGCGTGACCGTTTAGTTTGCCTTTTAATTCAGGATAAATCAGGTTGATGGCTTTTGCCGACCCTGTTGTAGTCGGAATGAGAGAGTTCAGGGCAGATCGCGCACGACGCAAATCCTTTGCAGGGCGATCCACGATTGTCTGTGTATTGGTCACATCATGAATGGTCGTGATGGACCCATGGCGGATGCCAAGACTCTCATGAATAACCTTGATGACCGGCGCTAAGCAGTTGGTCGTGCAGCTTGCTGCCGTGACGATATCATGCTTATTTGGATCATAAACGTCGTCATTAATACCATAGACCAGGTTCGCTACACTTGGGTCGTTTATGGGTGCGGACACAACCACCTTCTTCACCCCCGCGGCAAAGTAAGGAGATAAAGCCTCAGGCGTTTTAAAGGTTCCTGTGCAATCAATCATCACATCGACCCCTTCCAGGGGGAGATCCGCCAATTCTTTATTTTGATGAAAAGGCATCGTTACGCCGTCAATAGAGATACCATTAATGTCTGAGGAAAATCTAGCATCCCATCGACCATGGACCGTATCAAATTCGAGCAAATGTGCGTGCATAGCGATATCGCCCACGGCATCATTCAGAAATTTGGGCACAAGGCCTCGCGCCAACAGGGGCTTGAGGGTCAACTTCCCAATCCGACCCAGGCCATTAAGTCCATATACAACCATCATATCCCACCCTAGTTTTTAAGTTACTATCCTATCATCATTACAGGTTTATCACAAAGGATTGGATCATGAATGTTTTAGAGGTGGTAACTGCGCATAGCCAGGATGAGGCCCTTGGTTATCTCATTTGACCCGCCCGGTTAGATTCGCTTTTAAACCGTCCTAACTATACGTTGAACAGGGGAGGTATCCGTATAAGGTTCACCGTTGTGCTTAGATATTTTCAACGCACCTTATCTTACCTGATAATTACATCTTATTGAGGTAGACAAATTTGTTCATAAGTTGGGCGGGTGTGGGTTTTAACCGCTCAAGTTCTAAGTTTATTAACTTTTTGGTTAAATTAGCCGGTAAATCAACGATATCACGGAGTTTGTGAACCACAGGCTGGTTTCACCGGACTGCGCACACAAGCAGTTTAATGCAGATGTTATCCGTATCCAAGGCTTGGCCTCAGCGGTCAATACTGTAAAAGTTACTTCGAGCTCTAAAAGAAGGATTCAACGAAGATGTTGGCTTACTTTATCGCACATGGTACTATTAGAAATCCATCGAAGATGGACGAGTATGTTGAGAAATCCGGGCCCATATTCGCCTCATTTGGCGGAGAGTTTTTAACTGTCGGTGCGGTTACCCATATTCTCACGGGCAGTCATAATCGTGAAAGGGTGGCTATTTTCAAATTCCCAGACGCCGCGGCTGCCGAGGCCTGCTATAATTGCGATGCCTACAAGCGGCTGTGGCCACTGCGCGCTGAGGCGGGCGATTTTGATTTTATCGTTTTTGAAGAATATTAAGAGACTGCTTAAAGGTACGAAGATCAAACCTACAATATTTGAGTTAAAAGGATAGGAATGCCGCTAGTTGCACCTCTCGCCGCGGCATCCTCAATTGACTCTACGATGCAATGTTCAATGTCGTATTCAGGGGTTTTGGAATCTAGGCTTAGGTATGGCTGTCTATAAATCATTGCTTTAAAAAAAATCCGCATATGACTGTCTCAGCAGAATTATTTTCCAGGCGTTCTTCTGCGGCAGTATGATTTTCCCTAAAATATTTTCGAGCGCTCCTTACTTGTTGATCGCTATGGATCTCTTGGTTTTAGGGCATATTCATTAGATATCACTGACCTCTGATTTGACTTCGCGTAAGTTTATAAGGGGCGAAAGAAGAGAGAAATATGCCATGAAACTTTATAAAACGCCGCTTCTTTTTGCGAGCATCTTCAGTCTAGCGTCAAAAACGGCCTTTGCAGATTTATCACCACTTATTTCTCCTGCTCAATTACAAGATAGACTTGGGGAAGACGATTTAGTTGTCTTAGATATTCGTTCTCGGAACGTTGAGAACTCTGATTTAAGCATATTCTTGAGCGGCCACATACCTGGTTCGATTAATGC
>CAXQZM010000007.1:0-20984 GCA_964228455.1 Alphaproteobacteria bacterium
ACTTGATCTGCCGAACAATTAAAGACCTCAAAAATGCTATCCCCGAAATAGGGTTAATGGCTGATGTCGCGTTGGATCCTTACAATCCCAATGGGCAGGATGGATTTGTAGATACTGATGGCACCGTTGCCAACGATCCAACCGTTGAAGCCCTTGTCAAGCAATCCAAAGTTCTAGCTGATGCAGGTGCGGATGTGCTTGGACCTTCAGACATGATGGATGGCCGTATTGGATTGATCAGGGAAATGCTAGAGCACGAAGGCCATCACCGCACAATACTTCTGTCATACGCTGCGAAATATGCCTCTGCTCTTTATGGACCGTTTCGTAATGCGGTAGGCTCTTCAAACTCTTTGGTTGGGGACAAGAAGTCCTATCAAATGGATCCAGCAAATAGAATGGAGGCAATACGAGAAATACGAACCGATTTGGAGGAAGGAGCAGATTGGGTAATGATCAAACCCGGTCACACCTACCTTGACATCATCACAGAATGCAAAAGCACGTTTGGAGTGCCAACTTTTGCGTATCATGTAAGCGGGGAGTACGCGATGTGGGCATTCGCAGCTCAGCACGGCGTGATCGACAGGAAAAAAAGTCTGATGGAGATACTTCTGAGCTTTCGTAGAGCCGGGTGCGATGGTATTTTGTCCTACGCAGCTTTTGAGGCGGCGGACATACTTTAGTCCCTGTATATTTAAAGAGGGGTTACAGGCATAATGGTGGAAACCACATGCTTGAATACAAGCTGAGTCATGTTTTCTCGTTTTAACAAAAAAGTATTTTCATCACTCTCTATAACATGGCCCTGCAACTTCACTCCGTTAAGAAGAAACACTGTGACTGGAACTTGCCTTGACGTGAGATCGCTAAGAAAGCTTTGTGATAGAGCCATCAGACAAAGTCCACGCGGACAGCAAAACGTTTTTCTACTTCCGAAATGTGTTCAGTCGGCACAAATAATATAATCCTATCGCCCTTTTCTATTGGCGTATCATCGGCAGAGCGTATGTAACCATCGTCAGCTCGATCTATTCCAGCTATTACAACCCCCTCTGGGAGCTTGAGGCTTTGAATATTTTGTCCCAGGGCCTTTGATGTATCTCGGACGAGGAACTCTAGCACTTCCCCGTAACCATCAAGTATGGAGTCAATAGCAACAACTGATCCTGAGCGCACATATGAAAGCACATTGGATACGGTAATTCCCCGCGGATTCACTACGGCATCAATACCAAGCCTACCTGTAAGCAAGCTATAGTTTGAGGAGTTAACTAAGGCCACCGTGCGCTCGGCACCGTGCTGCTTTCCTAAAAGCGCCCCAAGGATATTTACTTCGTCATCATTTGAAACGGTAACAATTGTTTCGACGCCAGATATCCCTGCTTCCTCTAAAAGCTCAAAATCAAGCGCGTCACCATGAAGTATCGTAGACTTCGCTAGTATTTCAGCTGCCTGCTCAGCTGTTCCTCTATCCTTTTCTATCAACTTCACGCGAACGTGGCTATGCTCTGACTCCAACCTTTTAGCCAATTCCAGACCTATAGTGCCACCTCCTACAATTAATACGCGTCGGCCTTCCACTTCTTCATGCCCGAATAATGCGAGTGCTTGACTAGCTCTTTCTTTGGGAACAATGAAATAAAGCTCATCGTCTACCTCTAAAACCGTGGAGGACGTCGCAGTTATCGGCTTTCCGTTGCGGCCAATAGCCAAACAAGAAATTCCAATCTCAGAAAAAGTTGCAGTTAAGGCACTTAAAGGAGCATTCAATGCTTTTGAGTCAGATGTGCAGCGCACCCCACAAAGCTGAAGGCGGCCTTCGGCAAATGGAAACACATCAAAAGCCCCTGGTGCCTCCAAAAGACGCTCGATTGACCGGGCAACTTCACGTTCAGGTGAAATTAATCGATCAATTGGCATGTGTGCATCATCGAAAAGCTTTAACCACCTCTCATCGAGATAGGCTTGCTCCCTAACCCGCGCTACTTTGGTCGTTACCCCAAAAACCGAGTGTGCAATCTGACACGCGATCATGTTTATTTCATCGATCTGTGTCACAGCGATTAGGAGATCCGCCTCTTCAGCACCAGCATCCGAGAGAGTATCAGGGTGCGAAGCAAAACCGACTATTCCTCGAACATCGAGTGAATTAGTTGCTTTCTCGATAAGATCGGGTCTTACATCAATAAGCGTTACATCTGACTTTCCAGCCGATAAGTACTTAGCCAGATTAAAGCCTACTTGGCCGGCACCACATATAATTACTTTCATTATTCGCCCACTCGAAGCAAGCCTCGAGCCTTTTATGAACTATGATTGGTCGGCACAGATAGGGCCCGAAGCTTCCGGTGTAAAGCAGAGCGCTCCATCCCTACAAAAGCCGCGGTTTTTGTAATATTACCGCCAAACCTTGTGACCTGAGCCTCCAGATATTGGCGCTCGAACTCTTCGCGCGCCGGACGCAAGGGAAGCGACATTAGTTCTGAAGCGCCAGATGCATTTAACGCAGCGGGCCCTGACTGCACAATATCAGATGGCAGATCATTTGGCCTAATTGGCTCATCATTATTTGCTGGAAGCATGATCGAAAGCCATTCCATAGCGTTTTTCACCTGCCTAACATTCCCTGGCCAAGTGTAAGATTGTAAAACGGCGTGTGCATCTTCACCCATCGCACGACGGGACTTGCCTGCAGAAACCAAGAAAGCATCCAAGAAGTGCTGAGCAAGTTCAACAATATCAGCGCGACGATCCCGCAAACTGGGGACAGAAATCGGAACCACTGAGAGCCGATAGAATAAATCTTCTCTAAACGCTCCTTCAGCGATTTCTTTAGCTAAGTCACGATTGGTTGCTGAAAGCACTCTAACATCGACTTTAACTGAATTTCTTCCACCTACCCGTGTAATTGCATTCTCTTGTAAGACGCGAACAAACTTTCCTTGGGTAGCTAAAGGCATATCAGCAACCTCATCTAGCAATAAAGTTCCCCCATTAGCGCGCTCCAGAAGACCAAACCTCAATCCAGCACTTCCGCCCTGCTCTTCCCCGAAAAGCTCACGTTCAAAACTTTCCTGATCAAGGGTAGCACAATTGAGCGTCACGAAAGGGCTATCCTTGCGCCGAGACCTTTCATGCAACAGCCGCGCAACCATTGTCTTTCCAGACCCGGGCGCACCAGACAACATGACTCGAGAATTAGTAGGTGCAACACGGTCAATTTGCTGCTCCAACTGCAAAGTGGCCGGCGAATTACCATTTAACTCTATACTATCACCAGATTGAAGGCGAAGCTCTTGATTTTCCTGCTTTAATGCAGAAACTTCCATGGCCCTCGCCAACATAACAAGCAGGCGATTAGCATTGAAAGGCTTTTCAACAAAGTCATATGCCCCAAGCTGGATAGCACGAACAGCAGTCTCAATAGTCCCATGACCAGACATTACGATAATTGGAGCAGAAGGTGCCAATCGAGTGATTTCCTCCATAAGCTGCAACCCATCTAATCGACTACCCTCTAGCCATACATCTAACAAAATCAGATCTGGAGTTTCGGACTCTAGAAAAGCGATCGTATCTTTATCTGTGCCAACACTGGAAACAGAAAAACCTTCATCCTCAAGTAAACCCGAGAGCAGATGGCGAATATCAGCCTCATCGTCGACGATCAAAATGGACTTTGACATAAAATACCCTGGTAACAATTAAAAAAAATAAATTAAATAAAATCAACAACTTGTGGATAACTCAGCAAACAAAAACGCGCAACCTCAAAGTTTATTTTATTTTATATAGTGGGAACGTAAGGGAAATTTCTGCACCGCCTGATTTCCGATTTCGGGGGGAAAATGCAGCGCCGTGATCTTCCATAATCTTTTTTACAATTGCCAGGCCCAGCCCTGTTCCTCCTTCTTTAGTGGAAACGTAGGGCTCACCTATTTTTGAAAGCAACCCCTCGGCAAAGCCGTGTCCGTTGTCAGCAATTACCAGGACCGCCTGATTAATCTTATTGACACTGAGCGAAATGAAAACGCTTGGTAAATCCCCACCAGACGACCCCCGAGCAGCTTCACCGGCATTTTTTATAAGATTTTGAACAGCTTGATTAATCAAAGTACTATCGCCATTAATCCAAACTGCATTTTCTGGTACCGTTACCACCCAATCTTGAGCCTCAAAACGTGCTGCTTGCAAAAAATGCGCCTGACGAACAGCCTGAGCCAAATCCATTTTAGCTAAAGTCGCCGTCGGCAAACGTGAAAATGAAGAAAACTCATTGACTAACCGCGATATTGTATCAACTTGCTTTGAAATTGTATCCAAACACAAATTAAAGACCTCTCGACCTTCATCCGGCACGTCCTTTGAAAAACGTCTTTTAAGTCGCTCGGTTGAAAGCTGAATTGGAGTGAGGGGGTTTTTAATTTCATGTGCGATACGACGCGCAACTTCTGACCATGCACTCTGCCGCTGCGCAGATGCAAGTTCTGATATGTCGTCGAAAGTTAATACAAAACCAATAACTTCACCATCAGTTCGTTCAGAGACCGCGGATGCGAGCAGCACCAACAACGAGCCAGTAGATCTATGAAAGATCTTCACCTCTCGGCTGCGCACTGTCCCTCGCTTCTGCGCCGCCTGCTCTAGTAAGCCAGCGAACTCAGGTAAAAGCACTCTTACATCCTCGCCATGGCTTTTAGACAAATCAATCCCGAGCAAATCGCTAGCTGCTTTATTTGGTAGTGTGAGACAGAAATTTGCATCCAAGCCAAGAACTCCTGCTGAGACACCGGTTAAAACAGCTGTTGTAAACTGACTACGTTGCTTAATCTGCTCGTTTGCAGAACGCAGGTCGGCTTGTTGGTTTTCAAGCTGGCCGGCCATAAAGTTAAAAGAGAGGGACAACTCTCTAAACTCTGCAAATTGTCTGTCTGATATTGGCACGCGAGCGTCGAGAGCACCTTCTCCCATGACCTTCGCTGCAGCAATTATATTACCGATAGGTTCCAACAATCGGTTGGCAAACCATAGGCCCAGTGCTGTGGCCCCGAACAATAGAACCAAAGCGACCGCGATGAGTGATGAGGAAACAATAAAAAATGTTAAGCGTAATCGTACCTCAATGCTCGACAACTGCGCCCGAGCTTCGCGCGCAGAAGCGGCACTCTCAGTAAATGCGGAATCTACTAACTGAGACCCGTACACAAACACCGGCGGAACCGTTTGCGGGACAACCGCGAGTGCTTTAACTTGTTTAAACCCCTCCTGCGAGGTCAGGTTTAGCCTGCCATTTAAAGATTGAGAAGCTTCTCGGAACGCTGATCCAGGGATAATTGGGTCAAAATTCTGACCAGGGCCAAACCTTAAAACTGGCGAACCTGTCGCATCGTATAAATAAAGATGCCAATAACTGCCCACGCTTGCACGTTCTTGGAAGAAATTTTCAATCGTGCTTAAGCCCCCGCCTTCTTCGAGAATTGCACTCACATCTTGCCCGATACTGCCAATACTGTCACCTATGCGGTTTTTAAGGTCTAGAGAGTAACCTTCAGCTAGTGCCGTTTGATCCGACAAAACCCTATCAAAAGTCTTATTAATCCAGCCAGAGAATCCAATATTGAAATAAGCTATTGCGAGCAGAAGAATAAGAAGTGTTGGCGCCAAACCAACTATCGCAAAGGTTTGCGCCAAACGCCGCCGCAGATCTGGTCGTATTGACCCTAGACGACGAACCCATGAGCGGTTTACTTGTCTTAAAAGAAGTAGACTAAGCAAGATTAAAGGAGCTAAAACAGGGATCGCCCAAAGCCATAGTTCTCTTGTAGTATAAGTGAGAATTCTACCATCGCTTATATCTCCCACCATTTTCCAAATGAAAAAAACCGCAAAAAATATAAGAACGATCGCAAGCGAAATTTCAATCCAAGGGCTCAAACGCCAGGACATACTGGATCGCTGATCAAGTTGGCTGACCTTTTTCACGAATTAGCTACCATCGTCGATATAGGTGCCATGACCGCGCACCACTTTAATACCGAGCTCCTGAACTTTTTTCCGCAACGTATTGCGGTTCAAACCTAGCATTGCAGCAGCTTGAATCTGGTTACCACGAGTTGCTCGCAGTGTTTGCTTAATTAACGGACGTTCTAATATTTCCAAAAAGTGGGTATAAATTTTTCCGTTGGGAACTCCGTCACGATTCTCTGAGAAAAAGCGCTGCATTTGAGTTTGTAAGACGTGCTCTAAATCTTGTGGTGCTAGAAATGGCTCCTCAAAAATATGCCCCGACCCATTTACAGCTCCCAACTCGCTTTGAACAGCAGATGCATCCACAACGGCTTGAGGCAATACAGCCATAACCCGCTGCAAGAAGTTCTCAAGCTCGCGGACATTACCTGGCCATGAGTGCTGCCTAAGCGCATCGATTGCGTCTTTCGTGAAGCGCTTTGGGGGTATTGTTGGGCTCGATAAACCTGTTACCAGAGCCGGAACTAATTCAGCTAAGTCAGCTAATCTCTCTCTTAATGGGGGCAGATGCAGAGGTACAACGTTAAGTCGATAAAATAGGTCCTCTCGAAAGCTTCCCTCAGACACCATAGCCTCAAGATCGCGATGAGTGGCAGCGATTATGCGAACATCGGTATTTAGCTCCCTAAGTCCACCTACTCGTGTGTATTTTCCCTCTTGTAGAATTCTAAGGAGTCTAGTTTGAATTGTTAGAGGCATATCCCCGATTTCATCAAGGAAGAGGGTGCCACCTTCAGCTTGAGAGAAACGCCCATCTTTCCGAAAATCCGCGCCAGTAAACGCCCCTTTCTCATGCCCAAAAAGCTCAGACTCTACAAGATCGGCGGGAATAGCCGCCATATTTAGAGCAACAAATGGCTTCGACCGCCTTGGACCAAATTCATGAAGCACTTTCGCCACTAGCTCTTTTCCAGTTCCGCTCTCCCCGCGTATAAGAACACTAAGATCAGTCGGCGCAACCTTTCCAATCAGCCTATATACAGCCTGCATCGCAGACGATGAACCTACTATGGGCAAGTTCATATCCGCCGAAGTATCAGGTGATGAGTTCTGCGAAATCTTTAGCTCTAGAGCCTTTGAAACTGCGTCTGCAAGATCACCCAGGTCAAATGGTTTGGGAAGATATTCAAAAGCACCCCTTTCGCTTGCCTGCAAAGCTGTTAGGACCGTGTTTTTTGCTGACATAATGATAACTGGCAAGTCGGGCCGCACTTCCTTTACCCGAGGCAACAGATCCAATCCATCTGCATCTGGCATAACCACATCTGATACCGCCACATCGCCGGCACCAGATTCAACCCACTTCCAAAAGGTGGAGCCGCTATCAGTCGCTCGAACGCCATAGCCCAATTGCTCCAGATACTGGGTCAGCACCGTGCGGATTGCAGCGTCATCATCAGCTAACAGTATAGTTGCGCGTGATTTCGTTACCATATAACGTCTCTGACTTATGCTTGCGGCAAGCGCAACTGGAATTCAGTCTGGCCAGGGGCCGATTTAACTTCGACAGAGCCATCCAGCGAAGCAACAGCGCCAGCCACATACGCAAGTCCTAAACCTCTGCCTTGATCTTTAGTTGAAATAAACGCATCAAAAATCTTATCTCGCATATCGGCATTGATGCCAGGGCCATTATCGACAATACTTGCAATAAGAGGGAGCTGAACTCGGGCCCGCTCGCCGGTTACGCGTCGACGCTGTGACAGCTGATATCGAGTTTTCATACGAATCTGAGTGCCTCTTCCCCCTGCTTCGCAAGCATTCTTTACCAAATTTAAGAAAACTCGATGAAGCACGTGGGCGTTTGCTTGAACCAGTGGTAACGAAGGATCATAATCCTCAACGAACTGAACGTGACTCCCAAAAGTATGCTTTGCGACCTGGCGCACCTCCCCCATGACAGCGTGAATATTTACGGGCCCAACATCAACTTCATCTGGAGAGGAAAACAGCTCCATGGTATCCAATAACTGAGTAATTCGGTTACTTTCTGACACAATCAAATTAGCTAAAGTTTCATTACTGCTTGCCATAAGCTGCGCTGCCCCACTTATCGCAGCAAGAGGGTTTTTTATCTCATGCGCTAGCATCCCTGCCATTGCTGTTAACGAACCTGCTCTGGTCTTTAGTGCATCTGCACGAGCAAAGTTCGTGTCAGCAGCCTCAGGGATCATTACCAGAAGGCATCTATCTCCATCGAGAGGACATACATCAACTGAAACAATACGCGGCTCAGCGTTCGGAACTTCAATCTGAATATGCGGCCCCCGAATATTAGCCCCTCGCGCTTGAACTGCATCTAATAGAGATAAGAGTGGAGGGCTAGCAACAAATATGTCCTTAACGCTCTGCTTACTAAGCGCCTTCTGACTGCGCTGTAGCAAGTCCTCGGCCGCAGAGTTCAAGTGTTGCACCTCTCCTCGGTGACCCAAGATTAAACATGCAAAAGGAAGCGCTGAGAGCAAATGCAGTTCATGCTTCATGCAGCAACTCCTTTCGGACTCAATGATTCCATCATTTTAATTACTTGTGATGGTTCATTACTAGTCAAAAAATCTCGAGCTTCCGTCGTAGTATAATCCAAAGAACTTAACCAAGATGATAAATGTTTTCGATATGACTTTAGCCCAACTTGAGCACCATAGCATTCAATCATTTCAGATAACAAAAATTTATGGACCGAAACTTGAGACACCAGGCTCGGAGACCATTTCTTGCCTGAACGCGCGAGTTCAATTTCTTTTAGCCGCCATGGCAAACCTAATGCCGCCCGACCAATCATATAACCCTGTGCCCCTGAGGTTAGCATTGCTGCGGCAGCGTCCTCACCACTGCGGATATCTCCATTTACAATTACTGGTAGCGCAACAGCATCGACCACGGATCGAACAGCTTCCCAATCTGCTCTACCATTATAGAATTGGCATCTTGTGCGACCGTGAATGAATATGCGGCTCGCACCCTGACTTTCTGCCGCAATCGCCAACTCGGCAGCATTCAAGGAATTAACATCCCAACCCAATCGCATTTTGACTGACCAGGGAATTTTTGCAACGGCACTCACAGCTAGAAATATTTCGCGGCATGACTCAGGATCCTTCATAAGTGCTGACCCGGCGGCTTTCCCGGTTACTTTTCGCGCCGGACAACCAAAATTTAGATCAATCGCTTTGGCGCCCCTATCCTGCGCAACTACGAAAGCTTGAGCAAGTACTTGCGGGTCATATCCCGCAAGCTGCAATATAGTTGGTTTGTCGGCATCAAATACATGCCTTAATTTCTTTGTATCTCGCATGATTTCAAGCATTGCGACCGATGCGACCATTTCTGAAACCAATTGTCCAACACCGAAAGTGCGCACAGCTTCCCGAAATGGAGCATCGGTCACACCTGACATTGGCGCGAGATAGATCTCCGGCCCAGAATTGAAGCTTGTTTTTGCCATCCGGAAGCCATAGCCTCCAATTTCATAAATGCCAAACACCGAACACAAACTTGACCCAGATACTGGAATTATTCTTGTTGCCGCAGGAAACGGAAGTCGTTTCGGTGGTGATAAAATTTGGGCTCCACTCATGGGGAAGCCGCTTGTAAGTTGGAGCTTAAAGACCTGCTTGGATTCAGTGCCCGGCTGTCTTGTGCTCGTTCATTCGGGTGATGCTGATAAATTTTCCAAACTTGATCAACGTGAGTATAAATGTGTGAGAGGCGGACACACGCGGCGCCAGTCAGTGATAGAGGGATTAAATGCGCTTCCTGAAAATATAAAGCATGTTCTTATCCATGATGCCGCTCGTCCTGGATTAGAGCCAGCACTAATAAAAAAAGTTAGAAATGCGATTGATGGGGGCCAGCCCGCACTGCCGGTTCTTGCGCTCACAGATACAATTCGGGAGATAGGACATGGCAAGTCAATTGATCGAAACCAATTTCGAGCAGCCCAAACTCCTCAAGGATTTTCACGTTCTATATTAGTTGATGCCATCTTAAATACTGACAAAGACCAAACTGATGAGATTGAAGCTACCTCCGCGTGCGGCCTAACTCCAATATTTGTCGAAGGAAGTGCGAGAAATCTAAAAATCACTTACCCACAAGATTTACAAATATTAGAGGCAATAATGAGGGCGCAAATGGTCACAACAATCGGTCATGGGTTTGATGTACACCGATTCTGCGCACATGATGAGTGTCTTGACCGTCAACTTAAATTAGGTGGGATTATAATCCCCGGTGTGCGCGCGCTATCGGGGCATTCTGATGCAGATGTTCTTCTCCATGCACTGTGTGATGGTATTTATGGAGCCATAGGTGATGGCGATATTGGCACCCATTTTCCTCCAACAGAAGATGAGTGGAAAGATCAGGATAGCACCCTGTTTTTAGAGCACGCACTAGGCCTTATTCATGAGAAGGATGGTGAGCTTGTGCATATTGATCTTACATTAATTTGTGAGGAACCTAGGCTGAGACCATTTGCTCAGCAAGTGAAAGAGCGTTTATCAGCTCTAACAAAATTAGACATTAATCGAATTGGGCTCAAAGCAACAACCACTGAGCAATTAGGCTTTACCGGACGTCGAGAGGGTATTGCTGCGCAAGCCTTGGTCACGCTAAGGGTCCCCGTATGATACTGCGCGATCAAATTGCCACCGTTTGGGGTGTGGGCCATACGATTTACATGCCAGGTACTGCTGCGTCTCTCTTAGCCTTCTCACTGGCGATGTTGGCTATATCAGCCGCAGGGGTCATAGGGTACTGGCTTATTTGGGTTTTAACCGCAATAATATTAGTAGTAGGCTTTAAAGCTAGCTCTGCATACTCTCTTAGATATGCTAAGTGGGACCCTCCAGAATGCGTTATTGATGAATTTGCTGCTGTAATGCTGATTGCTTGCGTGATGCCGTTGTACCTGCCCTCTTGGTTTACCGCCTTAATAGTTTTTCGGACATTTGATATCTGGAAACCTTACCCCATAACAGAGATTGAAAAGCTTATGGAACCTGGCCCTCGGATTATGCTTGATGATATATTAGCGGCGGTTCCAGCAATTGCCTCAGGGTGGCTGGTGTATTTCATTTCGCTATTTTTTATTGGAATATGAGAACTCCAACTCTGCTTCTCGCGGAGAAGTTATTAGCCGCCTATCGCAGGCGCGGCTGGACTCTATCGATTGGAGAGTCATGCACTGGCGGTCTGCTCACTGCCTACCTTACCTCCTGCCCCGGCGTATCCTCAGTATTTACGCATGGCTTCATTTGCTATTCCGGACCTGCCAAAAGAGATATTTTAAATGTTGAGCAAAATGTTATGGAGAAGCACGGATCGGTCAGTGAGGTAGTTGCAATTCAAATGGCCAAAGGAGCAGCCACTTCCGGAAACACAACTGTTGGATTTGGTTTAACGGGAATTGCAGGGCCGAGCGGCGGAACAAGAGATAAACCAGTAGGATTGGTACATGGCGCTATATTTGAGAGTGGCAGATCTAGATCACGAAGTTGGAAATTTAGAGGCTGTCGTGATGAAATACGTGAAGAAGCTGTCCTACACTTTCTTGAATTTGCTAAATCAATGCCCTCATAACCATTAAATATTTTCGAAACTAAATTTGCTCCATTCGAGCTATCTACCCTACAAATCGCAGCCCGTGCTCCTGACCTGCGTCGAGCAGTCTCTCAGCCAGCCCACGTGAAAAGGCATAGGAAACGATTAATCGTATCTCATTATCTTTAATCATCCAAACCATGGTTGAAATCTTGAACAAATTTGTCTGGGCGGTTGAGCCAGGTCTCATACTCTCAAAATCAATGCCCGATCCTTTCATTAATGTCCAAGCACAATGAGGCCCCCTCAAAGTCAATACCGTTCGGCCAGCACTTAAATCCAAAGTATAACAACCAAGCTCACGAAGTGATTTTAATTGACTTTCCCCTAACCCAACGTTCGAAAAATACAACGCACGACCGGGCATTATCGGAAGCAAACTTCCATCACCATTACGGGCGGCTCCATCGGTCATACTTTCCGGACAAAACTCAACACCACAAATTTTAGCAATCTTTCCTGGTGCTTCTGAATTTCGCCACGCTATCTGGGTTAGATTGATAGCTGATAACTCAGATAAGCAAAAACCTTTCGCTTTTTTGTCAAGAGGCAATCCAAAAAGCAGACTGTCGCTATTAGCATTTTTATATTTACCCACGAACAAGCACTCCCTCTCTATCAACATGACATGGGTGAACAACTTGCGCTTCAAAATGTTGGCCTCTTACTGGGTCGGCAACATAGATACTCTGGCCTTCCCATTTCTCCAGGCCTCCCCGAACAAAGCCTATCCCGACATAACAACCTAGCGTTGTCGAATACCCCGCCGAGGATACATAGCCAATCTGATCATGCATATTATCTGGCTCATGCTCTCGAACAAGCTGGCCACCACCACGCAGGGGCTGATCAGGCACAACCGACCGCAGGCCAACTAGGGTGGGAACAAGCGGATCGATCATGCCCTCACGTTTACGAAGAACTCTACCAATATAGTCTTTGTCATCCTTCGCCATCGCCTCTAAGCCCAACATATGGAGAGTCGTTCTGCCATCTATTTCGTTACCTGTTGGAAACCCTTTCTCAATCCTTAGCAGGTCGAGTGCTTCTAAGCCATAAACCCCAATATTCTGCTTATCTCCTGCATCTACTAGCGCTTGCCATACAGGCACACCTGATCTTGCAGGCGCATAAATTTCATACGCCAGTTCTCCTGAAAACGAAATCCGGTGAATTCTAACTGGGAGACCCGTTAGCTCAACTTCCTTGAAGGACATGTAAGGCAAAGCATCATTTGAGACCGCTTCTTCTCCAAACAAGTTCTCTAAAACCGTTCTAGATTTAGGCCCTGCCAGTGCCATTGCCGCCCAGACATCAGAGACAGACGTTACATGGACATCTAAACCTTTGAATTCGACCTGCAATAGATGCTCAAAATGTGCCATTACGTGAGGCGCTTCGACAGTAGTGGTGGTTACGAAGTAATGATCTGGTGCGATGCGCGAAACGGTTCCATCATCCAAGACGACGCCATCTTCACGAAGCATAACGCCATATCGAGACCTGCCCTGCTTTAGTGTAGACATTCGACCTACGTAAATTAAGTCCATAAATTTCGCGGAGTCTGGGCCCTGAACCTCTATTTTACCCAACGACGAAACGTCACATATTCCGACATGCTGTCGAACATGAAACGCTTCGCGACGAGAGGCGTATGTTAAATCTTCAATACCCTCTGGATAAAACCACGGCCGACGCCAATCAGAGGATTCCATAAACTTTGCACCATTACATTCGTGCCAAGGCTTCATTGGCGTCATCCTCTCCGCCATCCACTGTGACGCCGTGTTTCGCTCTGTGAAAGCGCCAAGACTTACCGGTGTGAATGGAGGGCGATATGTTGTGGTTCCTACTGCGGATATTTCTTTACTCTGAGAAGCGGCGAGCAAAGCCTGCCCTATAGAGTTCGATAGCTTACCTTGATCTGTTGCCATTCCTAAAGTGGTATAGCGCTTCATATGTTCGGGACTAATAAATCCCTCCTGTGCGGCTTGTTTTACGTCCTTCACTGTCACATCATGCTGAAAATCCACGAATGCTTTTTTCCGATAGAAATATTTATTTGGCATTGCCCAGAAAGGCTCAACTGAGGCTTTACCGGTTAATATCTCGCCTGAAATACTAATTTCCTCAACTTTTACATTCTGTCCCAACTCAGTACATATAGATTTTGCAACCAACCCCGCTGCAGTCACTGCACGATTTAAATCCATCCTGCCCTGCACGGCTCCCGCTAAAACCCAGTGTGCGCCCGGAGCAGGATCGCCGGCGAGAAACGCCAACTCTTCCTCTGACCAAACTGGCTTAGTGCCGCGGTGTGAGGCTAAATGAATCGTAGGTGACCACCCACCTGCCATTCCTAATACGTCTGCCTCAACAACTTTTCGATGTCCCGACTTTAAATCGACAAGCTCAACGGATTGTAAACCAGTCTTACCCCTAACACCAGCAACGCCATGCCCAAGTATAGGAGATATGCCACTCGCCTCTGCACCCTTTAAAACTTCAGTGCTCACCTCACGCCGCGTATCAACAACCGTGACTTGTCTTGAAGTCAACTTTTGCATCTCAACAGCCGACAAATATCCAGTATCATTATTTGTGAAAATTATTGGATTTTCACCAACAGCAACTCCAAATTTCCTGGCATAAGTAGCTATCGCCCCGGCTAGCATTACTCCCGGCCTATCATTTCCAGGAAAAGCAATCGGCCTTTCAATGGACCCTGTAGCAAGAATGATCTTTTTACACCTCAGGGTCCAATAACGCTCTGCCAAGTCAAAAGGATTTACTGGATCAAGTCTCTGAATTAAGCCAGCTACTTGTCCATCATATAACCCAAAAGCGGTAGTTCTTGTCAAAATACGAACGTTACTTAAAGACTCTAGGTGCTCTAAGGTAGCTTTGCGCCAATTCTCGGCACTCTCTCCATTAATTTGCAAGCTATCATTGCCAGCAAGGTAGGACCCAGGTGTCAGACCTTCATCAACTAACACTACACGAAGGCCACTGCGACTTGCCGTAATTGCAGAAGTTAAACCGGCAGGGCCACCACCTACGATAAGAACGTCACAATGCGCATTTACCTTCTCAAACCTCGCCGGCAAGGGTTCCTGGCTGGCAACGCCTAGACCTGCTGCACGACGGATGAAATATTCAAACGCCCTCCAAACATACGGACCACCTGCAATGAATGTTTTGTAGTAAAATCCAGCACTGATAAAGGGCGATAATAAATCATTCACCTCCCCCACGTCAAAATCTATGGTTGGCCACGCATTCTGGGTCCTGGCCGATAAATCTGCTTGAAGCGGCACAACCGTTGGACGTTGATTCGGAATTGCGAACGCTCCATCACCAATCGTCAACAAAGCATTCGGTTCTTCGGAGCCAGCAGTCATAATCCCACGGGGTCGATGATATTTAAATGAGCGGCCAAGCACGGAGACACCATTTGCGAGAAGTGCTGACCCGACAGTGTCACCTTCAAAACCTGAATAAGACCTGCCATCAAGAGTGAAGTTCAAAACTCGATCTCGGTTTACCAACCCCCCTCTGGTTAAACGACGGGCGCTCATGACTTTCTGACCTTTGTAATTTTTTCGTTAGGCCACGATGTACCTGTGATTTCATGGGTCTGCGTGTTGCGCCTCACTTTAATAAAAGATCGACATCCGCCGGTATGCTGCCAGATTTCTTCATGGTCTCCCCTTGGATTGTCACGCAGATAAACGTATTCAAAAAACTCTTTCTGGCTAGCTTCTGCGGCAGGGCGATGTAAGTTCGCTGGACCGTGGTAACTGAACTCTGTTTCGTCTCGAATACCACAATAGGGGCATTTAATTTGCAGCATACTTTATACCTTAATGATGACCAGGGACAGGCCCCGTGCCTTCTTCGTCCAGTAATGCTCCGGTCTCAAATCGTTTCAAGCTAAAAGGCTCATTAAATGGATGAGGCCGACCCGTTGCTAATGTATGGGCAAACACCCATCCCGAACCAGGAGTTGCCTTAAACCCACCGTAGCACCAACCTGTATTCAAATACAGATTCTCTACCGGCGAAGACCCAATAATCGGGCTACCATCCATGGACATGTCCATTACACCACCCCAAGAGCGTAACATTTTAACCCGAGCAATTTGTGGAAAAATCATTGATCCCAATGAAATGACACTCTCCGCAACTGGCAAACCTCCTCTCTGTGCATATGAATTGTACTTATCGAGATCTCCGCCGAATACCAAACCGCCCTTGTCGGACTGACTCATATAAAAGTGCCCTGGAGGACCGTATGTAACCACCCCATGGATCATAGGCTTAAGGCTCTCCGAAACAAACGCCTGCAATACATGAGATTCAATTGGCAAGCGAAATCCAAGTTTATTTGTAAGCGTTGTCGTTGAGCCTGCAACACACATGCCCACTTTGCGTGCACCAATTGATCCTCGGCTTGTTTCTACACCAGTCACCGCGCCTTTTTTGTCCTTTGTAAATCCAGTCACCTCGCAGTTCTCAATTATATCAATTCCATACTTATCTGCCGCACGCGCAAATCCCCAAGCTACGGCATCATGACGCGCCGTGCCCCCTCTAGGTTGCAAGAGACCACCATAGATCCCAAAACGGGAGTTTGGGTCAAAATTTAGATTTGGCTGAAGCCGGCGAACACCTTCACGGTCCAAAAGTACTGCATCAATGCCATTCACTCTGAGAGAATTGCCGCGCCGGGCAAATGCCTCTAGCCTGCCCGGTGTTGGAGCAAGATTTAAAACGCCTCTGGGGGAAAACATCACGTTATAGTTCAATTCTCCAGACAATTGATGCCAAAGCTTTAATGACCAATCGTAAAAATGATTATTACCTGGATACATGTAGTTCGATCGAACGATGGTTGTATTCCGGCCAGTATTTCCGCCACCAATCCAACCCTTCTCAAGGACTGCTACATTGGTAATACCATGAACCTTCGCCAGATAAAAAGCCGTTGCCAGCCCATGACCTCCGCCACCTATAATCACAATATCGTATGCACTCTTGGGTTCTGGTTTTCGCCAATGAGGGACCCAACGAGGCTGAGCTCTCAATCCATTCGTCAAAAGTGATAAGGCGGAAAATCTCATCGCGACGGGAAACCACACGTTGACGCAATTGCCAAGCGACTTTTCGCAACTGCTTCGAAGGTTTTTGGTGGACCTTTTTGCATCCGCTGCTTAATTTGGGACGATGATCCGTTTATTTGGTGTATTGCTGCTCACTTCATTTGCAATGACGATTGCGTTTTATTCCTGGAACCAAGGTCCGAGTTTCTCCTGTGATGCCCAGGGCTTAAGCAAAGCTACACAAATATTTGAGAGAAAAGAAATTGTGCGACCTAACGCAGCAGAGAGAGAGATGGGAAAGTTAACAAAAAGAATTGGCGCTGACGGGGGGCAGGTGACAATTAGAGAGTTAACCCAGGAATGGGTCTCTGCCACAGATGGGCCGGATCCTAGAGCATGTCGTAGGCTTAGAGAGAGCCTTCATCGACTCAGTTAGCCCAAACCGTTGACGACATTGATTGAAAAATGCCAGCACCTACCTTAGCAGTCAAATTAGTAGGTCCACGTGGTTTTTGCGCTGGCGTTGTGCGCGCAATAGAAATTGTGGAGCGTGCTATCGAGCGTTATGGCTCACCTGTATTTGTAAGACATGAAATCGTTCACAATAAATTTGTGGTCGAGGACCTTAAATCTAAAGGTGCCATTTTTGTCTCAGAGCTGGATGAAGTCCCAGACGATGCCCGAGTAATTTTCTCTGCTCATGGTGTCCCAAAATCTGTTCCTAAAGATGCAGAAGCAAGACAACTATTATACATTGATGCAACTTGCCCACTTGTATCCAAAGTCCACCGTGAAGCTGAGCGAGCTTTTAATAAAGGCCGTCATGTAATCTTAATTGGCCACCTAGGTCACCCAGAAGTAGTAGGCACGATGGGCCAGCTTCCAAAAGGAGCTGTAACTTTGGTCGAGACTCCTGAGCAAGCGACCTTACTTCCTAATTTTAATAAGCCCCTAACTTACTGCACTCAGACGACATTATCACTCGATGACACAGCAGCAACTGTAGCCGCTCTTATTAGTCGATTCCCAGATATTGAGGGGCCAAAAGCACAAGATATCTGTTATGCTACTACTAACCGACAGGAAGCCGTAAAAGCAGTTGCTAAATATTGTGATGCGTTTTTTGTTATCGGTGCGCCTAACTCATCGAACTCTAATCGTCTCGTAGAGGTTGCGGTAAGAGCAGGTGTCAGTAAATCGTTGCTTGTTGAGCGTGGCACAAAACTACCATGGAAATTACTAGAAGGCGTAAAAACGCTAGGAATCAGTGCAGGTGCTTCGGCACCCGAAATATTAGTTGAAGAAGTAATTCATGCTCTCAAAGAGCGTTATGAGGTAAGTTTAGAAGTCGTAGAGATAAAAAAAGAGCAAGTAACTTTCAACCTCCCGAGAGAGTTGCGGTAATGGAACAAAACACAGTAGAAATTTGGACGGATGGAGCGTGCTCTGGCAACCCTGGCCCCGGCGGTTGGGGGGCCGTACTCAGGTTTGGAAAGCACGAAAAAGAGTTAAGCGGCGGCGAAAAGAAGACCACCAACAATCGGATGGAACTTATTGCTGCAATTGAGGCCCTGAATAGTTTAAACCGCCCATGTAAAGTAAAGCTAACCACAGACTCTGTCTACGTTAAGGACGGAATTACCAAATGGCTTGCGACATGGAAAGCGAGATGCTGGAAAACCGCCGCAAAAAAACCAGTTAAAAATCAGGATTTATGGGTTGCTTTAGATAAGGCTACCGAAAACCATCAAATAAACTGGGCCTGGATAAAGGGGCATGCTGGTCATCCAGAAAATGAAAGAGCGGACGAATTAGCTAGAGCAGGGATCCCGATTTAACACTCTATCTCAAACAGTTTTTAATAATAGAGTGAGGTTAGGTCAGAACTAATGAATTGTTAGGATTCGATGCAGAGTGGCGAGAGTGACGGGGCTCGAACCCGCGACCTTCGGCGTGACAGGCCGACGCTCTAACCAACTGAGCTACACCCCCGCGACTAAGCCGGAGCACTAGCTATGGTTTGCATCGGCGTCTAGTCCCTTTTTACGGGTCTTCCTCAGAAAATATACCTAAAGCTGATTGCGCCTCCGCTCCCTCAAGCACATCAATCATTTCTCCAATTCGTTCATACATAAGCCAACCCTGAGACTCCTCACCTGAGCACTCAGCAAGCTGCTTGCTTACCCCAGAACGCATCTGTTTTAGCAACCTGAGTTGGTCACCTCTTGTTTGGGTGTCAAAATCACTACTGAGCATCGGAGAATATGGAGTACAATCTGCTCGGAGCTTTAGCCAGATATATCCACCAAACATTCCGCAACCACCTAATATTAGAATGGGCAACCAAACTCCAATATTGCGCAGCTGGCCTGTCATACGAACTGACTCAATCAAGTAAACAAGCGCAATGATTAGTAAAAAAGCATTAGGTAGCCAGACCATTATCGTCGTCCTGACCTCGTTAAAGCCGCTATTCCAAATCCCAAGACAACCACAGGAATTAAATAGAGGAAAGCGACCCCAAAGCTTAACGGAGGATCAAGCCAAATTTTCTGCCCATATCTTTCAATAAGCAAATCTCGAATCTGAACCTCTGTTAGCCCGGTTTCTATCCACGCTCGAACTAGTTTTCGCATCTGCAACGCGAAGTCACCCCCAGATTCTCGGATTGTGTTAGCATCACAATCGAGGCAATTAATCAGGGCAAAAATTGCCTGCGCATGGGCCTCAATGCCAGGGTCATCAAACAAGGTTTCTGGCTCAGAAATTAACCTCATATCTGCTTTTGAACTAGGATCAATTAATGGGCCGTATATCGCCTGAATAATACCATTACCCGCCACCAAGACACTTGAGGGCCAACCAATGATGCCAAACTTTGCAGAAATATCATCAGCTGGATCATATACGACTGAGTGGTAGGGGTTCCCTAGCTCATCTAGAAAACGGCTGGCGTCTTCAGTCACAATATCTCGATTAATTCCCAGGATTGCAACATTAGATTTAGCCAGTTCCATTAACGTCGGGTGTTCAGCCCGACAGGGGGCACAGGTCGAAAACCAAAAATTTATTAAAACCGGGTTCCCGTTGGCAATCAGAGGGTGCTCAAGCGGACTTGTCTCACCAACTACAGAGACCGACCACTGGTCTTTAACGCTATCTATTAGAAGGCTAACTGCAAAGCCGAGCAAAGCTAAGAAAATTAGACTCGGAACCACAAAACGCTTCATTATCGAGGCTGCCATCGAGCTGGCCAAATGGATACTATTCCGCCAATGGTCATTAAAAACGCTCCAAACCAGATCCAGTTTACTCCAACTTTTTTGGCGATGGTCACAATTGGCGCAGCACCAGCTCTATCTTGTACATTTATGAAAGTATCGAACCATACACCACGAAATATCGCTGCCTCTGAAGTTATTCGAGCATTCTCAGCTAAAAATGTCCGGTCGTCTATGGAATTAGCAGGATCCATTAACAAGGCGCGAGGATGATAAAGCCTTGTCTCTGACAATTTTACACCCCTACCCTCAACCTCAAATGCCGTTGCTAATGATTGAAAGTTCTCACCTGCTATCCATAATCTCGGCCGAATATTAATCGTTTCTCCATACAATTCCTTTTGGTCGGCCCCTGCGTATTCAAAAATACGCTCTTGCGTCAGCAGAACAGAGGACCCCATCCCCAAAAAAACTGTCGCTAGACCTACATGGGCCAAAGCCCAACCGTGCTTTCGCAATGGAAATAACTCGAATACCCAAGCACCATTGAATTGACGTGCCCAAGCCAAGCCTGTTGATAAAATTAACCAGCCCCCAAGAACCGCCATAAAAGCAGCGGCAAGAGGCAATTCAGCCCATATTGCCAAAATACTAACAACTATAATTAGAGTGCTCAAAGTTGCCCCTAGGACTCGATGTTTTTTAAACCCAACGACACCCCACCGTGTCCAAACACCAAGGCCCATTAGAGCAATTAAGGCCATAGACGGATAAACAAATGTCGGGATATAAAACCGCTCCCGCACGACGTATGTATCACCGCCTAGAACCTCTATTATCGTAGGTGCCAAAGTCCCCGCCAGTACCGCGGAGAAAAGTGTCATAAGAAACAAGTTGTTTAGGAGTAGCATACCCTCACGGTTCGCTCTAAGCCTTTCCTGTGTTTGTGTAATTCTTGACGCTCCAGTGGCGAACGCAATTAACCCGACCGCGGACACGATCACGAGCATTAAAAGCAAATAACGCC
>CAXQZM010000008.1:0-49092 GCA_964228455.1 Alphaproteobacteria bacterium
CACCCAACTTTATATATATCGCCGGACCTCATTTCCTGGCTAGCGGTACAAGCCTGAACCATTCCAATTAACCGGTGAGAGGTCGCCATCGCGTCGCGAAACATGCTTATATATCTCGGTTCAAAAATATTGAGGGGCAACTGACCCCCAGGCAGCAGAAGGGCTCCCGTCAATGGAAATATTGACAGAGTATTCGGCAAATCAGAAAACTGAAGCGGCGATGCCGCCATAAACGAAACCTTTCTTGCTCCGTTGGCCAGGAACAAAAAATTTAAGAAAACAACAAACTAGAAAGTTTTCTTCTTCCGCGAATCGTCAAGGGGTTAGAGGGGCCAAAAACGTCAAAAAATTGAAACAATTTTAGTTTTGCAGCTCCATCATTCCATTCTCTGTCATGCTTTAGCACCGAGATAAGCATTTCAATTGCCTCCTCTGCACGACCCTGCGCGGCCAGGGCACGGCTAAGATCAAACTTGACCTGAGAATTATCTGGCTTGTTTTTCAGCTCAAATTCCAGCTCAGAAATAGACGGCAGCCCTTCTGCCTCTTCAGCCAGCTCCATTGAAGCTTTAAGGCTTAAGATCGCAGGGTTTTTCATGGCTTCGTCATCTAAACTGCCGATGAACTCTTCCAAACCAACTAGCTCGCCCTTGGCCAGCATTACTTGACCCATCAGCGCTAATGCTTCGATAGCGCCTGCACTCATTTCAACAATTTGGGTTGCGAGCATCTCAGCCTGATCAAGCTGGCCGCCAGCCATTAGAGCATGAGCTTGCTTAATCGCTTCCTCTAACTGTGCCGGATCAATTTGTGGCTGTCCCCCTCCAGCGGCACCAATCACTTTTCCTATGAAAGCCGCAATCTCTGATGCGGGTAGAGCACCCTGAAATCCATCGATCGGCTGACCCTGATAAAATGCATATACCATAGGTATAGACTGAATTCGAAGTTGCGCAGCTAAAGCCTGATTCTCATCAATGTTAACCTTTGCAAGTGTTACCGCGCCTGCTGCCTTCTCAATTTCAGCTTCCAAAATTGGGGTTAATGTCTTGCATGGCCCGCACCAGGGTGCCCAAAAATCAACGATCACAGGAGCAGTCATGGAAGCTTCCATAACCTGCACACCAAAGTCTTCTTGGCTAACATCTTTGACGTATGGGCTGTTTGAAGAAGGTTGAGGAGAAGAGGGAGTTATACCAATCAAGCTCATGTCTCGGTCCTTTGCGGGATTTCTAGAATAGTTGGCATATGGGAAACTGCCCTAGCAAAAACAAGCAGATCTGTAGCTGCAATATTGGTAGTTTGATCATTGCGGAGAGGGTGGAAATTTAAAGTCTCGAACTCCATCAAGTCTCTGTCTAAAATTAGCGTTACGTTATGATCTGTATCATTAATTACTGAAAACGGCGTTACAGAACCAGGCCGCACACCAAGATTAGAAAACAGCCGCTCCGGTGAACCAAAAGACAATTTTCCCGCATTCAGGAGTGCGGAAAGACGTTTTAAGTCTACCCGCTTATCCTCCATTAGTGTGACGAGCCACATAGCGCCCTTTTTATTTCTCAGAAATAGGTTCTTCGTGTGTGCTCCTCGTAGAAGATCGCGAACAGACTTAGCCTCCTCAACTGTAAATATAGGTGGATGAGTGACAGTCTCATGCGCAATCCCAAGCTGATCTAACTTACAAAATAAGCCCTCTGCTTGCATCGGAAGTTCTGAAAAATCAGATATGTCACTCATCAATAAGCTCTTAGGTAATCTAGCCTGTATTTATTTAGGTAAGCGAAGAAAAATCTGTGAGCTTTTTCCTAATTATTGCACAGCTCAAATCGCCATCTCTGCTAAATACTTCTCAGCATCTAGAGCTGCCATGCACCCCATCCCTGCTGCTGTTACAGCCTGACGATAAACTTTATCAACGCAGTCACCGGCCGCAAATACTCCATTAACGTTAGTTCTAACGCTACCAGGCGGACAAATAATGTAGCCCTCATCATCTAGATCAATGGCGCCTTTGAGAAATTTTGTAGATGGGTCGTGCCCAATTGCGATAAAAACACCATGAACATTAATATTTTGCAAGCTATCGTCGGTCGTTGATTTCAATCGAATCCCGTTTACCCCCATTTCATCTCCGAGGATTTCGTCCACAGTAACATTCCAAATCGGGGTTATATTCTCGGTAGCAAGCAATCGTTCTTGCAAAATTTTCTCTGCGCGCAGCTCATCCCGACGATGAATTAGTTTTACGGACTTAGCAATTTTTGAGAGATATAGAGCCTCTTCGACTGCGGTATTTCCGCCTCCCACAACCGCAACATCTCGATTTCGGTAGAAAAAACCATCGCACGTTGCGCAGGCTGAGACACCTTTGGAGGCAAATTTTTCTTCAGACGGAAGCCCCAACCATTTGGCCGATGCCCCCGTGGCTACAATAACAGCATCGCAAGAATAGGTTGTGCCGCTGTCCCCGTTTACATTTTTCGCACCCGCGGAGAAATTGACATTGGTAACAGTGTCAAAAATGATTTCGGTGCCCACTGCCCTCGCTTGTGCCTCCATTTGCTCCATCAGCCATGGACCTTGCACTGCTTCGGCAAAACCAGGGTAGTTTTCAACTTCAGTAGTTATCGTAAGCTGCCCACCGTTTTGCATGCCAGTTAGCACCACCGGCTCATATCCAGCCCGAGCCGCGTAAATCGCAGCAGTAAGCCCCGCAGCGCCTGAACCAATGATTAATAGCTGTAATTTCCGTTCACTCATGTGCCTTCAAATACGGAGCCTACCTGTGCAAAAGGAGGGGTCATTTGGAGCCAAATCAAAAAGAATTCAAAACTATGTCTCTATTTAACTTTCCAGAACTTAGTTAAAATATTGCGGATCACCTAAGATCGATACTTTACTGGCAATTTTAGCTCTTGTGGCCCAACTCATGAAGCCGCTCATCAAGATAGGATTGAGCTGTATGCCTCTCACTCAAAATGACTTCAGGCCTTGGATGGCAAAATAGAGGAATTGAAAATCTCGACTTCGACCGATCATTTCCTTCTGGATTAACCACTCGATGGGTAGTTGATGGGAAATAGCCCCCACTAGCCTCTTGCAGCATATCGCCAATATTTACGATTAGATTCCCAAAATCAGAGGGAACCTCCAGCCAGGAACCATCTTTTCCCAACACTTGAAGACCCGGTTCATTGGCTGAGGGAAGTATAGTTAAAAAATCAATATCCTCATGTGCCGCAGCCCTGACTCCTGCCACCTCAACAGCCCTGGGTTGAGGAGGGTAATGCAAGATGCGCAACAAGTTGCGAGTTGCCCCTATCATCATCTTATCGAGTGGCTCAGAGTATAAGGCTCTGACATCTTTAGGACTTTCTTCTTCTATCCAGCCCACCAGTTCGATTGCTAAGTTCGTTGCTTTACTGTGATACGCACTGGTGCGCTCCAGAAGATTTGGTGGACATTTCTCACCAACATAGAAATGAAAAAATTCCTTCAAATCTTTAACGTCCTGCCCCTTTGCAGTTTCAGATTTTTCAATAGGGAATAGTCCAGCAAAAGTTTCTCTATCCCACTCATATTCCATTTTTGAATCAGAAGAAAAGAAACCTGACCAAGCATCGTACATCCCCTGAACATCGTCCTGACTGAGTGGATGATTTTTCAGCACGCCAAATCCAGTATCACGAAGACTGGCAACGAAATCACGCTTAGCGTTGGGAGAGTTGTAATCAATTGGAATAAGCTTAGACATCGCATAAACTTAGCTAAAAACAAATGAAATGCGAAGCTTTTTTGCGCCCTAGAAAGCAAATTTTGCGAAAGGTGGCCCGACGCCTTGGGATTAAGTATAGCGTAACCAATTATAAATATACTTTTATCACTCTATGCCTTTAACGATCTCTCCGTCCTCATAAGCTGAGCGCCAGTGACTGCGGCAAAGAGGGATGTAGCGGTCATTTCCTCCAACTTCGACTTGCGCCCCTTCTGTAATGGCTTTGCCATTTTCATCCGCACGAACAACCATCGTAGCCTTTCGTCCACAATGACAAATTGCCTTTACCTCACGCATTTCGTCAGCGATCGCCATTAGCGCCTGACAACCTGGAAATAACTTCCCCTGAAAGTCAGTTCGAATGCCGTAGGCCATAACGGGTAATCCCAAATCATCGACTACTCGCGCCAATTGCCAAACTTGATTATAACTTAAAAATTGAGACTCATCTATGAACACACACCGTATATTTTGAGCTTCTGCTAGACTTGAAATTTCAGTAAAGAGATTTGTGTCAGCTCCAAATAAATGTGCCTCTGCATCAATTCCAATGCGACTCTTAATGAGGCCACGACCATATCGATCATCAAGAGCAGCAGTAAAGAGAAGCACCTCCATGCCGCGCTCCCGATAATTGAAGGCGGCTTGCAACAGACCTGTGGTTTTACCTGCGTTCATGGTAGAGTATTGGAAATATAACTTAGCCATTCTAACTAACCTTAAAGACGCCCACTCCTGTGAGAGACAAGACATGAGCAATGCAACAATCGTGTTTACCCCAAGTGGTAAGCGGGGAGAATTTAAAACAGGCACCAAAGTCTTGGATGCTGCCAGAGAATTAGGGGTAGATATTGACTCACTATGCGGAGGAAATGGACTTTGCGGACGCTGTAAAGTTGCCCCTGGAGATGGTGAGTTTGCAAAGCATGGTATCACTTCAAGTCTTAAAAACCTCTCTGCTGAAGGTAAATCTGAGGCTCGATATCGTGATAAACGGAAAATGGACGCAAGCTTGCGCTTATCATGCCAAGCGACGATTGAGGGGGATTTGCTGGTAGATGTGCCCCCTGAAAGCCAAGTACATCGCCAAGTAATCCGAAAATCTGCCGATGAACGCTACGTTCCACCGCTTCCCGCGGTGCAATTAATTACCGTAACCGTGGAACAACCCGACATGCATAAGCCTAGCGGGGATTTAGAACGACTTAAAGTGGCGCTGTCGCCTCATCTGACGAGCAGTTTTGATTGTTTAGATATTGATTTTCATGTGCTGAAGCGTCTTCAATCAATATTAAGGCAGGGCAAGTGGCAAGTAACCGCAGCAGTATATGAAGGCAGCCAAATCATTGATTTATGGCCAGGAATTCAACCAAATTCCTACGGTCTGGCGGTTGATTTAGGATCGACAACAATTGCCGCACACCTGTGCGATCTTCAAACTGGTAAGGTGCTCGCTTCTGCTGGCCTCATGAACCCTCAGATAAAATTTGGCGAAGACGTCATGTCACGTGTTTCATATGCGATGATGAATGATGGTGGCGCTGAAGCAATGACTAGCGCTGTACATGAGGCGCTCAACGAACTTGCTGTGACTTGCTGCGCCGATGCCGGAGTTGAGTCAAACTTGCTGATGGAGTTTGTAGTGGTCGGTAACCCGATCATGCATCACCTCTTTTTAGGGATTGATCCAGTGGAACTTGGGGGGGCGCCTTTTGCGCTGGCCGCCCAACAGGCCCAAACCATTCGAGCTACACATATTGGTCCAATGGTGAACGAGGGAGCAAGAATATACGTTCTCCCGTGCATAGCTGGACACGTTGGTGCCGATATGGCGGCAGTAGTTCTAGCAGAAGCGCCAGACCGAGAAGATTCCATGACCTTTATTGCCGATGTCGGAACTAACGCGGAGATGGTTCTCGGCCATAAAGGACGATTACTTGCCGCGTCATCTCCAACAGGCCCTGCCTTTGAGGGCGCGCAAATATCTGCAGGTCAGCGTGCAGCCCCTGGAGCTATTGAGCGAGTTAGAATTAACCCTGAAACTTTAGAACCTAGCTTTAAAGTAATCGGCTCTGACAAGTGGTCGACGGAAGACGGGTTTTGGGACGAGATATCCCAAACTAGTGTCACAGGCATATGCGGATCAGGCATCATTGAGGCCGTTGCTGAGATGTACTTGACAGAAGTCATTAATCAAGACGGCCATGTTGATGGGGCCAAAGCCGCTAGCAAACAAGCAGTTCATCAGGACGGACGAACATTCGCCTATCAGATCTATGACGGCTCTGAAGGGGGCGTGGCGGTATCTGTAACGCAAAACGATGTTAGAGCTATTCAGATGGCTAAAGCCGCACTTTATGCAGGCTATCGGCTTTTGGCGGATCACCATCATAGTGATGAAGTGAACCGCGTTGCGCTTGCAGGAGCCTTTGGCACGCACATCGATGTCAAGCATGCTATGACTCTAGGACTTATCCCCGATGCTCCTCTCAGTAACGTACATTCAGTTGGTAATGCGGCGGGGGCTGGAGCTCGCATGGCACTTCTCAATCGGGATATGAGAAGACACATCGAAGAACTAGTGGGCCGGATCGAAAAGATAGAAACTGCTGTCGAACCCAAGTTTCAAGATCACTTCATAGAAGCAATGGCACTGCCCCATAAAACTGCGAACTTTAAGAATTTGGGTCAGGAGGTCACGCTGCCTCAAATATTTGAGGTATCTAGCAGTGCAGATTCAAATGGAGACTCGCCAGGAAGCAGACGTCGTCGCAGACGTGGCTAGCACTCTTAGTTATGGACCAATGAGCATCTCAACGGTCTCTAACCCTTGAGATCTGCGCCTTCGCGCATAGTTTGTTGCATATGCTTAGCATCCTCTTTCTGACCCTTGGTTTATACTTTGTACAAATGCTTCTTCCACCTGCATTTGATTATGTGTGGCAGGGGCAGTTTTACCGCGCTCTAGGATCACGCGACAAACCTCCTCCTGCTACAGTGCATGGGAATAGAGCGCGTCGCGCGCTCTCCAACATGACAGAGAACTTATTGCTATTTCTACCACTGGCAGTTCTCATAATTGCCATGGATAAATCAGGAGCCCTGGCAATTAGTGGCGGGCTTACATTTTTCTTCTCGCGAGCTGCCTACTTATGGCTTTACTTGAAGGGTATTCCAACAATGCGCTCAATAGCTTGGCTTACCGCGTTGTTTGGTCTTCTACTTATGAGTGCGGCAATCTTGCTCTCTCTTTAAGTGAACCTCGCCTGCACTTCATTTTTGCCCCGACCAAACAATGATGGCCAATAACAGTAACTATACTTCTAACGCAGGCAGCCCTCGCTCTTTCCGAGGAGTCTTACCATAGAAATCTCGATAACACTTTGAGAAATGACTGGCTGAAACAAACCCACAAGCCATTGCCACGTCAATAATAGGCATATCTGTTTGAAGTAAAAGTAAGCGCGAGCGATTTAGCCTAAGCTCCAAATAGTACCTCGCTGGGCTTCGGTTCAAATACTTTCGGAAGAGGCGTTCAAGTTGCCGTGTCGAGAGAGCAGCGGTTCGCGCAAGTTCGGTACGGCTGTAGGGCTCTTCCAGATTTTCTTCCATCATCTTGATAACAGAAAGCAGTTTTGGATGGCGGACACCCAAGCGCTGAGGAAGAGTAATCTTCTGCTGATCATGCTTGTCACGAATACGATCGTGCATACACTGGTCTGCTACCCAAGCAGCGGTTTCAACGCCTAATTGATTAGAAATGATGTTTAGCATCATATCAAGCGCAGCCGTTCCACCTGCGCAAGTGAAGCGGTTCCGGTCAATTTCAAACAATTCATTAGAAACTTCCACATCTGGAAAAGTTTCTGTGAAACCTGGTAGGTTTTCCCAATGAAGCGTGCATTCATGATCTTCAAGAAGCCCTGCTTTAGCTAGGATGTGGGCACCGGTGCATACCGCGCCCATCTCTTTACCAGTGCGCGCGATCTTTCTCAGAGCGGTCACCAATTCAGGTGAGGTAGTTCTCTCCACTTCCAACCCAGAACAAACAACAATCGCATCTCCATTCCATTGCTCCAGGGGCATATCACAAGGGATAGTAACATTAGCGGATGACGTGACAGGCTGACCGTCAAGTGAAAGAAGAGTCCACTCATACTTTACTTCGTTTACATGACGGTTTGCAAGGCGCAGCGCTTCAACTGCAGAGGTGAAAGAAATGAGGGAAAATTTGGGCGTCAAGACGAACCCAAATCTCAATGGCCAGGCGGCAGGGATGTTCTCAATCATAATACTTTGCCACGTCGTTAAAGGGACACTATCAGATTCGCCCTAACCACGGGTTTGCGAGGGCGTCCAGAGAGAATCATGCCGCAAATGATTAATTTTTGCGCGACGTTTTGTATAAGGCCTGCTCTCTAATCAGACCTACACAGATACGAGACCCTGAGGTAAGAACAATTCATGCGCTTTAATGTCTTCTCCTTAGCCCGAAATGCGGCCACTTATCACCAGGACTGGCCTGAGATGTGGCGAAGTCCAGAACCGAAAGCTAGCTACGATGCGTTAATAATCGGAGGTGGCGGCCATGGCCTTGCCACAGCTTATTATCTTGCCAAAGAACACGGTCTGACAAACATTGCATTGCTAGAAAAATCCTGGATTGGTGGCGGGAACACAGGCCGCAATACAACAATTGTACGTTCCAATTACCTGTGGGACGAGTCGGCACTACTTTATGAACACGCGATGAAGCTCTGGGAAGGCCTTTCTCAAGACCTCAATTACAACGTGATGTTTTCCCAACGAGGAGTGATGAACCTATGCCACTCGGTTCACGATATGCGTGATACAGCTCGTAGGGTCAACGCCAACAGACTTAACGGCATTGATGCTGAGCTTCTCGATGCCGAAGGGGTAAAAAAATTCTGTCCGCAAATCGATCTTCGTGGAAGTGGTCGATATCCAGTATGGGGAGCATCTCTTCAGCGTCGTGGAGGTACAGCTCGGCACGATGCTGTGGCTTGGGGATACGCTCGTGGCGCTGATCAAAGAGGAGTGGACATAATTCAGAACTGTCAAGTAACAGGATTCCTCATAGAAAATGGTCAAGTCCAAGGCGTGGAAACTAACCGCGGCACGATCAGAGCGCCAAAAGTTGGTGTGGTCACGGCTGGACACTCAGGTGTCATGGCAGAAATGGCTGGGTTAAAATTGCCCGTTGATCCCGTCCCGCTGCAAGCTTTAGTGTCCGAGCCAATCAAGCCTGCTATCGACTGCGTTGTTATGTCTAATGCTGTTCATGCGTATATATCTCAGTCTGATAAAGGGGAGTTGGTGATCGGTGCAGGAACAGACTCCTATGTATCCTATGGACAGCGGGGTTCAGAAATGAACGCGCCTCACACCTTAGCTGCAATTTGCGAACTATTCCCTCAGTTTAGAAGAATGAAAATGCTGCGCCAATGGGGGGGCATCGTAGACACTTGTCCCGATGCATCGCCAATAATTTCTAAAACAAATATCGATGGTCTGTTCTTCAATTGCGGATGGGGAACTGGGGGTTTCAAAGCTACACCAGGCTCGGGCCACGTTTTCGCAGATCTGATAGCGAATGATCGTCCAAATAAACTCGCTTCTCCATTTACAATTAAACGTTTCGAAACCGGTTATCTCATCGATGAACACGGCGCTGCAGGCGTAGCGCACTAAGGAAGACAACAATATGCTTTTAGTCACCTGCCCTTACTGCGGACCGCGTCCAGAAGAAGAATTTACGAATGGCCGAGAAGCGCACATTGCTCGCCCAACTGATAGCGATAACATGACAGATGAGGAATGGGCTCGTTTTACATTCATCCACAATAATGAAAAAGGTTGGATGCGTGAGCGGTGGATGCATGCTGCAGGCTGCCGACGCTGGTTCAATGCAGTTCGTCATAACGTAACGAGTGAGTGGCACACTGAGTATGAGATGTTCGGTAAGAAGCCAGATCTTCCTGCAGAGGAAGGGTCGATGACTTCTCCGTCTGATTCACCTTCTGCAAAGCTGGAGAAATAAGCCTTATGGTTCAAGCTTTTCGACTACCGGACGGTGGAAAAATTGATAGGTCCACTCCCATAAATTTTACCTTTAATGGTGAGAAATACCAGGGATATGCGGGTGATACACTTGCTTCAGCTCTGCTCGCCAATGGCATTCATTTCGTTGGTAGAGGATTTAAATACCATCGCCCACGAGGAATCACTACATCAGGGCATGAAGAGCCTAATGCAATCGTGGATCTGAATGTTGCCAGTGGAGAAGAGGCGTATCGCGAAGCGAATGTTCGAGCGCCAGTAATCGAACTTTGCGAAGGAATGACCGCAGAGAGCGTAAATGCTTTTCCCTCGCTTAAATATGATATCGGTAGCCTCAATCAGTGGCTCGCACGATTTTTCCCCGCTGGTTTCTATTACAAGACCTTTATGGGCCCGATGGCGGTGTTCTGGACCAAACTCTACGAACCCGTCATTCGAAAGGCTGCTGGTCTTGGTCGGTCAGCAACAGAGACGGACACAGCTCGATATGAATTTCAGTACGGGCACTGTGACGTTTTAATCGCAGGAGGTGGGCCAGCAGGCCTGTCAGCAGCCCTAGCAGCTGCATCTGGCGATGCTCGCGTGATCTTGGTTGATGATGGACGAGAGCTAGGAGGGTCTCTTTTGTCTGACCCAGCCATTATCAATGGAACAGATAGCGGGAGCTGGATTGCCGAGGTCCTCGGCAAACTCGAAAAAAATCCAAACGTTCGTATAATGAAACGCAGCTCAGTTGTGTCTTGGTGGGATCACAATTTCCTAAATGTTTGGGAACGATGCACAGATCATTTGCCAGCAGCAGCCGCAAAAAACCAAACACGTCAGAAATTGCATCGTATTCGCGCGAACCAGGTTATCTTGGCGCAAGGTGCTTTTGAACGGCCGTTGCTGTTTAACAACAATGATCGCCCTGGTACCATGCTTGCAAATGCTGCTAGAACCTACGTTACTCGTTACGGTGTGCGTTTGGGCAAAGCAGGAATATTCTACACCAACAACGATACAGCTTATGCTGATGCGCTTGCGATTGTGGAAGCTGGACAAAAGCTAGTTGCTGTAATTGACTTAAGGGAAGTTGCTGAGGGACCTAATACTGAGGCATTTAAAGCAACCGGGGTGCCGATCTATGCTAACTCTGTAATTGCTGATGTAGACGGAAAACAAAGAGTTCGAGGTGCACTTATAAGCGCACTTTCATCAGATGGTGCATCCCTAATTGATCATGGACAACTCATTGAATGTGATTTCATCGCAATGGCAGGCGGCTGGTCACCAAATGTTCAACTTCACAGCCAATCTACAGCAAAAGTGAAATGGGATGATGTATTAGGAGCCTTCGTCCCTGGGAAAGCATCTACCGTTAACCCCTCGATAAGCGTTGGTGCTTGTAATGGTGATTATCATCTTGGCACCCTGTTGGAGGATGCTTTTTCTAAAGGCTTGGTTGCTGCCAAATCCGCTAATAAGCCAGGACGCGCGCGCAAATCCCCAAAAGCAGATGGAAGAGAGACTGGGCCGCACCGCTGGCTTTGGTTACCCCCTGGAAAAAAAACCTATAACAAAGGCGGGAAATTTTTCGTCGATTACCAGAATGATGTTAAGATCGATGATCTTGAATTAGCTCAGCGAGAAAGCTTCGTATCAGTCGAACACACAAAGCGCTACACCACTCTAGGAATGGCAACTGATCAGGGAAAAACATCGAATATCAATGCTTTAGGAGCACTTTCTCAAATTACAGGTAAAGAGGTTGCAGAAATAGGAACAACTACGTTTCGCCCACCGTACGTGCCCACTACCTTCATGGCATACGTTGGCCGAGAAGTTGATGAGTTCTTCGATGTGACGCGCACCACTCCAATGCACTCATGGCACGTGGACGCCGGGGCGGCATTCGAGCCAGTGGGACAATGGGACCGCGCCTGGTATTATCCTAAAGCGGGAGAGAGCATGCAGGCAGCTGTTCAAAGGGAAGCAAAACCAGACCGCTCACAGGTCGGAGTTATTGATGCCTCAACGCTTGGCAAGATTTCAGTTGTTGGGCCTGATGCTGGGGAATTTCTAAATCGGATTTACACGAACGCGTGGAAGAAGTTACCGGTTGGTAAATGTCGTTACGGCCTAATGCTTAATGAGGCTGGTATGGTCGTTGATGATGGCGTTACAAGCCGTATATCCGAGAATGAATACCATATGACCACAACCACTGGTGGAGCAGCGGGGGTGATGGGCACTATGGAAGAATATCTTCAAACTGAATGGCCAGAATTACAGGTCTATCTGACTTCAGTTACCGAGCAATGGGCAGTGGCTGCACTGAACGGACCCAACTCCCGCACAGTATTAGAAGCGCTAACCGATGATGATGTTAGCGCAGAGGCCCTCCCATTCATGGCATGGAGAGAAATTAACCTTAGCGGAATACCCGCGCGGATATTCAGAATTTCTTTCACGGGTGATCTGGCATTTGAAGTTAATGTCAGTGCAGATTACGGTCTTCAGTTATGGAATCTTCTGATGACAGCAGGCCAACCCTACGGCCTTACGCCCTATGGAACAGAAACCATGCATTTGCTTCGTGCGGAAAAGGGCTTCATTATTGTAGGCCAGGAAACTGATGGCTCCATGACCCCAATGGATCTTGGGCTTGGTGGAATGGTATCGACTAAGAAGGGCGACTTCATTGGTCGGCGTTCCCTTTCTCGACCGGATATCATAAAAGATGATCGTAAACAGCTTGTGGGACTAGATACAACCAATCCAGAAACTGTCTTACCGGAGGGCGCGCAATTAGTCTTCGGCGAAGACATGCCAGATCAAGATAAACTTCCCGCATACCGCCCCGCAAAAGAAGTCGTCAGAATGGCTGGGTTTGTATCTTCCTCATACTACTCACCAAACTGCAACCAATCAATTGCCATGGCATTGGTGAAAGGAGGACATAACCGCATTGGGGAAAAGGTCTTCTCCCCTCAAGCAGACGGCACGGTCATAGAAGCTGTAATCCGAGATACCAATTTCTATGACAAGGAAGGGGTGCGACAACATGGTTAAACTCATCCGTAATCGGCCCCTTTCTGGCGAGAGTGTTGGATATGATAGCCCTTCAAACGACAGTGACGTTATCATCCGAGAGCTTCCTTTCGCGTCGATGGTAAACTTGCGAGTGAACCCTAAAAACTCCAGTAAACTAAAAGATGCGCTCGGTTTTAATCTACCAACCAAAGCTAATACCACCGAAACGAGCGCAGAAATTAAATGCCTATGGCTGGGCCCCAATGAATGGCTGATAATAAGTGATCAGATGGAAGCTTCTGACCTCTGTCAGGATATTTCTCATTCGTTAGAAGGCCTTCATTACTCAGCAAAAGAAGTATCAGACAACTACGCAAGCATAAGTATAACTGGTCAGAAAACCCTCGACGTACTTAGCAAATTAACACCACTAGACGTGCATGAGAGTAGCTTCGGTACTGGAACGTGTGCACAAACGGTCCTTGCGAAAAGCAATGTGATACTTGAGCGCCTGGATGCAAACACTTTCACATTAATTGTTCGTCGTTCTTTTGCTAGCTATGTTTGGAAGAGGCTAATTGATGCCGGGGTTGAGTTTAAAACAGGGGTTCATGGCGCAGCATAACCTTGAAACTGAAGTTCTCTCAGCCCATTTCGTGCAACATAAGATAGGTAAAATAAGGAATGTGCCATGTCTCTCGATGATATCTTAACTCTTTTCCAAGAAAAATCTTCAGGCGTCGATGGTTTCGGGGGAAGAATTCGCTTAGATGTAGATGGTGAAGGCTCCCTGATGCTTGATGGCTCTGGAGATAACGTGGAGGTTAGTTCCTCCGATGACGACGCGGACACTACAATCGGACTCGACATGGATACGCTAAAGGGCTTGATTGAGGGAGACTTAAATCCCGCAATGGCATTTATGACGGGCAAACTTGCAGTCTCTGGCAACATGGGATTAGCCATGAAACTTCAAGGAATGATTGGAGACGATTAGTTACTTGCTTTAGCGGTCGCCTAACATGCTGAAACATCATTACATCAAGCCAAATTTCGTTATACCCAGCTGCAAACTTTAGCCGGCTTGCAATTAGTCGTCCTCTATAATGACAAGAAGCTCTTTGGTTTCTACAGCATCGCCGGCGGCTACAGAAATTTCAGTTACTGTTCCGCTAACCTCAGCAAATATTGTGGTCTCCATCTTCATGGCTTCAATCCCCAGAAGCGCATCTCCTTTTTCAACATGCTGCCCAAGCTTTACAGATAGCCCCGTAACCGTGCCTGGCATTGGAGCACCGACCTGACCCGTAGAACCATCAGCCTGCGCTCTAGCAGCCTCTGCAGGCGCGGCAGATCGATCAACAACCGTTGCGTTTCGAGGCTGACCGTTAAGCTCAAAAAAAGCTGTCCTCTTCCCTTTTCTATCCGGATCCGAAATTGCAAGATATCGGATATAAAGCCGTTGACCTTTTTCTAAATCCACGAAAAATTCTTGGCCCTCTTCAGGCCCCCAGAAGAAGATCGGAGTTGGCAGTTTTGTGACTGGACCAAATTCTAAGATATCCTTGGAATAGTCCATAAATACTCTTGGATACATTAAGTACGCTGCCAGATCTTCATCGCTAATTTGCTCGATTGGTAAATCTAAACCCTTAGCTATCTTTAAGCGCTCAGCTTCCAAATCAGCAGGAGGCAACGCAGCACCCGGTCGACCCACAATCGGCTTATCTCCCCGTAACACTTTCGCTTGGAGTTTTTGAGGGAAGGGATTCACCGGTTGACCAAGCTCACCACGCATTAACGAGACCACTGAGTCTGGAAATGCTATTTCTTTGTCAGGGTCGATAATGTCTTCTGGGCTAAGCTTGTGGCTGACCATATAGATTGCGAGGTCTCCTACAACTTTAGAGCTTGGCGTTACCTTCACTATATTACCAAACATCTGGTTCACTTGAGCATATCTCTCAACAACCAAAGGCCAGTTTGCTCCTACACCCAGAGCTTTTGCTTGGGCTTTTAAGTTTGTAAACTGGCCCCCCGGCATCTCGTGAATATAAACATCAGAAGACCCAGAGTTCGAAGCACTTTCAAACATAGCATAGTGTGCCCGTGCCTGTTCCCAATACGAGTTAATCTCATCCAGATTTTTACGATTCAAATTTGGATCGCGCACAGTATTACGGAGCATCTCTTGCAATGTGCCAAGATTAGGCTGAGATGTACCACCCGAGAGAGCGTCCATAGCACCGTCGATAATATCAGCACCTACTTCCGCAGCAGCAAGCTGTGTAGCTAATGCCCCGCCGCTTGTATCATGCGTATGGAAATGAATGGGAAGCCCAGTTTCCTCCTTGATAGCTGGTATTAGTATGCGAGCCGCCTGGGGCTTTAGCAAACCTGCCATGTCCTTCAGCGCAATAATATGTGCTCCTGACGCTTTTAGCTCTCGCGCCATCTCCACATAATAGTCTAACGTGTAAGTGGTCTCAGTGTCTGAGGCGAGGTCACCAGTGTAACAAATGGTTGCCTCCAAGATCGCTCCGGTTTTAAGAACGCGGTCGAAACTAACTCGCATGTTATCTACCCAATTTAGGGAGTCGAACACGCGAAATAAGTCCATGCCGGCATCTGCTGCTTTATCGATAAAGTACTCGACTACATTGTCTGGATAGGAGGTATAACCCACACCATTCGAACCGCGCAAAAGCATTTGGAATAAAATATCTGGGCACGCTTGGCGCATTTGATGCAAACGTTCCCAGGGGGACTCTTTAAGAAACCGCATTGACACATCAAACGTGGCTCCACCCCAATTCTCGATTGAAAACAGCCCCCGCATTCCGGCTTGATAAGCGGGCATTGGCGCCAGTAAATCAGCTGAACGCATGCGCGTTGCCAGCAAGGATTGGTGAGCATCCCTAAAAGTTGTATCAGTTATCAGCAAGCGATCCTGAGCCAAAACCCAATCGCGCAAACCTTCCGCGCCTCTCTCTAAGAAGATCTCTCTAGAGCCTTGTTTTTGCTCGACTTCAACTTCGGGCAAGCGTGCTAGTGGGCTTCGAACTTCATTCATGCCGACTACTTCAGGGTTCCCATTAACTAGCGTGTCAGCAACATAAGATAGCAATCTGCTAGCTCGATCCTTACGCTTTTTAAACTCAAACAACTCTGGGGTTTCATCTATAAAACGAGTTGTGAAGTCCCCAGATTGGAATTTATGGTGCTTAATTAGACCAATCAGAAATGGGAGGTTAGTTTTTACACCTCTTATTCGGAATTCTCGCAGCACCCGATCCATCCGCCGAAGAGCTGTATCGCGACGTGGGGCGTGTATAATGACTTTTACAAGCAAGCTATCGTAGTGAGGGGTGACCTGAGCGCCAGAAAATCCGTTACCACCATCCAAACGAACCCCATGTCCATTAGCTGACCTGTAAGCCGAGATACGGCCATAGTCCGGCATAAAACTATTTTCCGGATCTTCAGTGGTCACGCGGCACTGGACAGCATACCCCTTAGTCTGGATCTTGTCCTGCGATGGAATACCCGAGGCTTGTTCGCCAACACCTCCAATTAAACCACCCTGCGCGATCAGGATCTGCGCTTGAACAATATCAAGGCCCGTAACCTCTTCGGTAACTGTGTGTTCAACTTGAACACGCGGATTAACTTCTATGAAATAAAAATCCTCCGTATCTAGATCATAGAGGAACTCCACCGTGCCGGCGTTTTCATAACCTGCGGTCTTTGCAAGCCGCACTGCAGCATCGAGCATAGCTTGCCGCACATCCTCATCCATCCAATGGGCAGGCGCCATCTCAACAACTTTTTGGTTACGCCTTTGAACGGAGCAGTCTCGCTCGTACAGGTGGACGACATTACCCGCGCTATCTCCAAGAACCTGCACCTCTACATGGCGCGCGCGCTGAATGAGCTTCTCCAAATAAACTTCATCTTTACCAAACGCAGCTTGACTTTCACGCTTAGCTTCCTGAACCTCCTCTAACAGGCTTGCGCGGTCCATGACCCGGCGCATACCTCGACCACCACCACCCCAGCTAGCTTTTATCATCACAGGCAGACCAACCTTATCAGCCTCAGCCAATATAGCATCAACGTCATCCGGAAGAGCATCGGTAGCAGGCACCACTGGAACATTTGCGTTAAGTGCAAGTTCTCTTGCAGATACTTTATCTCCAAGGTCAGAGAGTATTTTAGAAGACGGCCCCACGAAAATGAGACCATTTGCATTGCATGCATCGGCTAGCTCTGGGCTCTCTGACAAAAACCCGTAGCCTGGGTGAACTGCGTCTGCGCCACTCTCAAGGGCAACACGAATCACCTCGTCAACTGACAAATATGCTGCAATTGGCTCCATGCCATGACCCACTAAGTATGACTCATCAGCCTTAAATCGATGCAGGGAAAAGCGATCTTCATGGCCATAAATGGCAACGGTTTTTATATTAAGCTCCGTCGCGGCGCGGAAAATTCGTATTGCTATTTCGGAACGGTTAGCGACCAGAAGCTTATTAATTTTTTGCATAACGCGGACCTTAAGAGCATCAAAAAGCTGATGTCATCCCCTAGTATGAAGTATTTAAGATGATTTTTGTCTGCCCCCCCGCAGAGTAATTATATTACTCTAAAGTGTGCATGCGAAGTTATTTTTTTTCATTCCTATTTTGTCCTCTTTGGTCAAAACCGCACGTTAACGCTTCGCACCTGTTTTCCTCAATCTAAAAACTTTACATTTTGCCCAAGGAGTGGGTTAGCTGAAGTATGAAATTCGACCCCCCATTGGTTGAGGCCATCTTCCTGAGGAGATACAAGCGTTTCTTTGCCGATTTTGTCTTGGATGGCAGCACCGTAACCGCTGCCTGCGCAAATACTGGCCGGATGACCGGAATTTTAAATGAGGGCGCTAAATCTTACATTCAGCCTAACGATAATCCTAAACGGAGACTAAAATGGGATTGGTATTCAGTTGAGTCGAATAATACGCTTGTAGGCTGTCATACTTCAGTACCGAACAAGTTGGGTTTTGACGCGGTTACTCGCGGCGAGATCCCTGAACTTACAGGTTATGAAACAATTGAAAGAGAGAAAAAATATGGGAGTGAGAATTCACGAATTGACTTGCTGCTGACAGACCCTGTTCGGCCACCCTGTTATGTTGAAATAAAGAATGTTCACATGATGACCGAGCCAGGGATTGCAAGCTTTCCAGACGCTGTGACAGAGAGAGGCCTTAAGCACCTACGAGAGCTTAGCGCTGAAGTAAAAAGAGGAAACCGCGCGGTAATGTTGTATGTAGTGCAAAGAGCGGACTGCCAATCATTTAAACCTGCACCAGAAATCGACCCAGCATACGCAGAAGGCTTGAAACTAGCGTCAGATGCAGGGGTAGAAATTCTTGCCTATTCCTGCCATGTGTCGCCTCAACAGATCAATCTTGCAGATCGTTTAGAAACTATCTTATGAACAAATCAATAGTCCGAGGTGGCCAACCAGTTGACGAATATGGCCGACCCATCCCTATTCACGGACCAGAAGCATTTGAAAAAATGCGCGAGGCTGGAAATTTGGCGGCACGCTGTTTGGATATGATTACGCCAGAAATTATACCTGGAGTCTCTACCCAAAAAATAGATGATCTCGTTCACGCATTCATAATCGATAATAGCGCTGTTCCAGCTACTTTAGGCTACCGCGGCTACCCAAAGTCTTGCTGCACTTCTGTGAATGAGGTTATCTGTCATGGGATACCAGCAGAGAGCGAGATCTTAAAAGAAAAAGATATTATTAACGTCGATGTAACAGTCATCTTAGATGGATGGTATGGCGATACTAGCCGCATGTTCATTGTCGGCGGAAAGACATTTGGACAGCGCAAAAAACTTGTGGACGCAACGTTTGACGCCATGTGGGCAGGTATTAATCAGGTAAAGCCTGGCGCAACATTAGGTGATGTTGGTGCCGCTATTCAAAAGGTGGCTGATAAGGGGCGTTTTTCCGTCGTTACGGAATTCGCTGGTCACGGTGTTGGTCAACAATTTCATGAACCACCAACGGTGGTCCACACCGGACAAGCAGGAGCAGGCGTTGTCTTACATCCTGGAATGATATTCACGATCGAACCGATGCTAAATGTAGGTAAGCCTGGCTCTCGACTTGGGAGAGACGGCTGGCGAGCCTCGACGCGAGATGGAAAGCCATCCGCACAGTTTGAACATACAATCGGCGTAACGAATAATGGTTTTGAAGTCTTTACTTTGAGCCCCAAGGGCCTCGATAGACCGTCTTAGTAAATTGGTGAAGCCCAACCAACATAAAGCCTTTTCTACGCTGGCCCTCAAACAGAGCTCCTTCAAATGCAACACAGAGTGCGCATGCGTCAAAACATGAGCATTCAGTTTTGTCCATTAAACACCTAGAATATCAACTGATAATTTTGCAACCTAACCTTAAATGCCGTCCTAGCCCTGGAGACCTTCTATGATACCGCGTTATTCCCGCCCTGAAATGACAAAAATTTGGGATCCGCAAAATAAGTTTAGAATTTGGTTCGAAATCGAGGCCCTTGCGTGTGAGGCTCTTGCCAAAAAAGGTACGATCCCAGAGTCTGCATCTGAAAATATTTGGGCAGTGAAAGACCATTTTCGCAGTGGGGGCATAGACGTCGATGCTATTGATGCAATTGAAGCTAAGACTAAACATGACGTCATAGCCTTCTTAACTTATATGGCTGAGAAAGTTGGTCCAGACAGCCGGTTTGTCCACCAAGGAATGACCAGCTCAGACGTTCTAGATACAACCCTATCAGTCCAATTAACTCAAGCTTCAGATTTACTACTTAGGGACCTGAACAATTTACTGAAAGCTTTGAAAAAACGCGCCGAGGAACATCGCGACACCCTCACAATCGGACGCAGTCACGGAATTCATGCAGAACCAACAACCTTTGGCATTAAACTAGCAGGGCACTATGCAATTTTTGAGCGCTGCAAGTGCAGACTGGAAGCAGCCAGAGCTGATATAGCTACGTGCGCAATATCAGGAGCAGTAGGTACTTTTGCAAATATCGATCCTGAAGTAGAACAGCATGTTGCTCAAGGGCTAGGGCTTACCTCTGAACCACACTCAACCCAGGTCATTCCGCGTGATCGTCACGCCATGTTCTTCTCCGTGCTAGCAGTGGTAGCATCAGCGGTAGAAAATTTAGCTATCGAAATTCGGCACCTACAAAGAACAGAAGTTCGAGAAGCAGAAGAATTCTTCTCGAAAGGCCAAAAAGGCTCCAGTGCCATGCCGCACAAACGCAATCCAGTCCTGACCGAAAATCTAACTGGACTTGCTCGTATGGTCCGATCTTACGCAATGCCGGCCCTTGAGAACGTTGCACTATGGCACGAGCGCGACATATCTCACTCGAGTGTAGAGCGCATGATAGGCCCCGACGCAACTATCACCCTAGACTTTGCGCTAGCCCGACTAACCAGCGTGGTTGAAAAACTAGTAGTTTACCCCGAAAACATGAAATCAAATCTTGATCAACTAGGTGGTCTTCATAATTCTCAGCGTGTTTTGCTTGCATTGACGCAGGCAGGCCACTCTCGCGAAGATGCGTATCTAATGGTTCAGCGCAATGCCATGGATGCATGGCAAAATGGCAAAAACTTTCAAAGTTTGTTAAAATCAGACTTTCAAGTTGCTAAATCTTTAGGTGAAAAAGGCATAGAGGCATGCTTTGATGAAAGCTACCATACACAGCGCCTAGGGCATATTTTTGACCAAGTTTTTAGATAAGCCAATATAATGAAACACACTACAAAACGGGCGTAAACATACTGTCTATGTGCACTGTGGTCTTCCGCTTCGATCCGAGCAATGACTATTCATTTCGGTTGATAGGTAATCGCGATGAGCTCCGCTCGCGGTCCGCACTTGCGCCAAAACAGCACTGGAATGATAGGCCGGGCGTGATTGGTGGGCTGGATGAACAAGCCGGTGGCACCTGGATGGTCGTAAATGAAGCTGGGGTATTTTCAACCTTACTAAATGCCAGGCAAACACTAGGGCCAGCTAATGGCAAACGCTCGAGAGGTGAAATACCCTTGGACGCGATGGATTTTGAGAACGCTGCTGATGCGGTAGAGGCGCTGGAAACGCTGGAACCCTCTGCTTACCGCGCATTTAACCTAATTGTTGCTGATCCTTCTGCGGTCTTTCTGGTCCAGAATGACGAGGCAAATCTAAGAACCACACGAATTAGCCCCGGATTATATATGATATCACATTCTGATCTCAATGACCCCTCAGATCCCCGCATTCGTTGGTTCCTGGATGCTTTCCAGCGCACCAGTGCCCCCGAAAACCCGGCTAAGTTTGAGCACTGGACACCCTGGATACAACTTATGAATTCAAAAGAAGGCGAAGATCCAAAAAATCCACTGACTGCGCTCACCATTAAAACTTCTTTTGGTTTCGAAACTAGATGTACAGCTTTGATTGGTTTGTCCGAAGACAAACCTTGTGTTTGGTGGCATCGTGACGGTCAAGAAGGGGACGATGATCTTTCGCCCTTCCACAATGTCTTAGCTTAAGGGCGCCTGATGGATCGAAAAAAACTCTACGAAGGTAAGGCCAAGATTCTCTATGAGGGTCCCGAGCCTGGAACTATAATTCAATATTTTAAGGATGAAGCCACAGCATTCAATGCACAGAAGCGAGGAATGATTGACGGAAAAGGAGCATTGAATAACCGAATTTCTGAGGCACTAATGCTTCGGTTGGGAGATATGGGTATCCCAACGCACTTTATTCGCCGCCTAAACATGCGTGAACAACTGGTGCATTCATGCGACATCATCCCTGTAGAAATTATAGTTCGAAACCAAGCTGCAGGGTCAATGGCTAAACGTTTAGGTATTGAAGTTGGAACAAAACTCACACGACCTTTAGTTGAATTTTGCTACAAATCAGATGAGTTAGGGGATCCGCTAATTGCAGATGATCATATTCAGTTATTTGGCTGGGCCACCCCCCAAGAAGTCGATGAAATGGTGGCATACTCCATTCGTATAAATGATATTTTATCGGGGCTCTTTGCCGGCATTGGATTTAAACTAGTAGACTTCAAACTCGAGTTCGGACGGCTTTATCGCCAGACCGATCAAGGCGAAGAAATGCGGGTTGTACTCGCTGATGAAATCAGCCCAGATAGCTGTCGGTTGTGGGATCTTGAGACGGGCGAATCCTTTGATAAGGATCGTTTTCGTCTTGATAAAGGTCAGGTGTCCGAAGGCTACCAAGAGGTTGCGCGCAGACTTGGCGTTCTAAGAAGTGAAAATCAGAATTGTGGCGAGAAAGTGCTCCCGTTCCCTAATAAGGATAAGTCATGACCCCTATTCGCATTATTGTCTCATTTAGAGATGGCGTATTGGACCCCGCAGCACAAGCCGTAGAGCGCAGCTTGAAAGATCTCGGCTTTAATGGAGTGAAAGACCTAACTCTATCAAAGCAGATTGACCTCACCCTAGATGAAGCTGACCCAGACAAAGCGTGCGAAATGGTTACGGAGATGTGCCAAAAACTGCTCGTTAATGAGGTCATGGAAACATATAAAATTACCTTAAAAATGCGGGCAGATAAGGACGCTTAAGGCAAAATGAAAACTGCTGTCATTGTCTTCCCTGGTTCTAATTGTGACCGAGATCTTGCTGAAAGCTTAGAGGCTGTTACCGGACAACAATGCATCCGCGTGTGGCATCGAGAGCCTGAATTACCAGATGTAGATTTTGTGGGCCTCCCAGGCGGGTTTTCCTACGGTGATTATTTACGTTGTGGTGCGTTGGCCGCAACAAGTCCGATTATCCGAGACCTGAAAACCAAAGTTGCGAAAGGGCTTCCTGTAATCGGTATTTGCAATGGCTTCCAAATTTTGTGCGAGACTGGGATACTGCCTGGAATGCTAATGGGAAATAAGCACGGCAGATTTGTTCATCGAGACGAGACCTTAAAAGTTGAAAGTGTTAAAGGACCTTTTTTCGAAAGCCACATGTTGGGGGCGAAACTAGATTTTTCTGTAGCACACCATGATGGCTCATACCAAGCCGACGAGGAAATTTTAGATAAATTGGAAGACCAAGGGCGGATCGCTTTCTCCTATACAAATAACCCGAATGGTTCTGCCAGAAATATAGCTGGGATACTGAGCGCAAACCATAAAGTTCTTGGACTAATGCCCCATCCAGAGCGACACATGGGAGGCGATGGAAAACGATTTTTTGAAGCTGCGATTGGAGCGCTATCATGAGCCGCCGACCTGTATCAAAAAAAACAGCGCTTGAGCATGGTCTCGCGGAAGAAGAATTCGACCTAGCCAAGAATATTATGGGAGGAAAAGCGCCCAATCTCGTTGAGTTGGGCATCTTTTCAGTTATGTGGTCAGAGCACTGCTCTTATAAATCAACCAAACTTTGGCTTAAAACACTACCAACCGAAGGACCTCAAGTGATTGAAGGACCAGGAGAAAATGCGGGTGTCATAGATATTGGTGATGGCCAGGCCTGCATATTTAAGATTGAAAGCCACAATCATCCCAGCTTCATCGAACCTTTTCATGGTGCGGCCACGGGCGTGGGAGGAATTCTAAGGGATGTGTTCACGATGGGAGCTCGCCCAATCGCGTTAATGAATGCACTTCGCTTTGGCGACACAGATCACTCAAAGACAAGAAGCTTGGTAGATGGTGTGGTTCGTGGCATTGCGCATTATGGCAACTGCGTTGGAGTTCCCACCGTGGGCGGAGAGACACAATTTGACAAAGCCTACGACGGCAACAACCTAGTAAACGCAATGGCAATCGGTCTTGCTGACGCAGACAAAATATTTAAGTCTGCCGCAACCCATGTCGGTGCTCAAATTCTTTATGTAGGTGCAAAAACTGGTCGTGATGGAATTCATGGTGCAACCATGGCATCAGCGGAGTTTGATGACGGGATTGATGAGAAACGACCCACTGTCCAAGTTGGCGATCCGTTCACAGAAAAACTTCTTATTGAAGCATGCTTGGAGTTGATGTCCCAGGATTGTATTCTAGCAATACAAGATATGGGTGCGGCCGGACTAACCTCATCCTCTTTCGAAATGGCCTCTAAAGGAGGAACAGGCGTTCGAATGAACCTTGATAGAGTTCCTCAGCGTGAACAAGATATGACACCATATGAGATCATGCTGTCAGAAAGCCAAGAACGCATGCTTATGGTCATTGAACCAGGCAAAGAAGATCAAGCCGCTTCAGTATTTAAGAAATGGGGTTTAGACGCGGAACTGGTTGGTGAAATTACCAATACGGGTCGAATGGTTATCGAACATGGTGGTAAGATTGTTGCGGACTTGCCTATTGATCCATTAGCTTTAGCATCTCCAGAGTATGACCGACCTTGGGTCGAACCGACCCTCCAGGAGCCTCTAAAACATGAACCCAAAATGGCTAGCGCGGCAGAGTGTCTCAGAGATTTGTTAAGCCACCCAAACCTGGCTTCTAAAGCTTGGATTTACGAGCAATATGACCAAAGAGTTATGAATGACACTGTTGCCTATTCAGGTGGTGATGCCGCCCTTGTCCGTGTCCACAAAACTGACAAAGCAATTGCCATCACAACAGACTGCAACCCCCACTTCTGTCTTGCGAATCCTGAAAGGGGGGCTGCCTTTGCTGTAGCCGAAGCATATCGTAACCTCTCAGCTGTCGGTGCTAAACCGCTCGCAGTTACAAACAATTTGAACTACGGAAACCCTGAAAAACCTGAAATCATGGGGCAGATAGTCACCGGTGTTCGTGGAATGGCTAATGCTTGTAAGGCTTTAGATACACCAGTAGTTTCGGGCAACGTTTCCCTATACAATGAAACCGACGGCAGCCCTATCCTTCCCACCCCGGTTATTGGAGGCATTGGACTTAAAGAGCACCTAAGTCCAATTGTTGGTATAGCGTATGATAGCGAAGGCCTGCCGCTCGTGCGTCTTGGCCCGATCCCCGGAACTGCTGACCTTGGCCAATCAGCTTTACAGCGACTAATTTTTAATGATGATCAAGGCGACATTCCTCCTCTTGATCTAGAGCTTGAACGCGCAACCGGTGATCTTGTGAGGGGAGCAATCCAGAATGGGTGGGTCAATGCGGCTCACGATGTTAGTGATGGAGGCACTCTTACCGCTGCCGCTGAAATGGCGATAGCAAGTAATATTGGAGCTGACCTAACACGTTACGAGACAAGTGTATCGGCTCTATTTGGAGAAACGTGCGCAACCTATTTGCTCGTGGTGAAAGAACCAGCCTTAATTCTCAATCATGCCGCTAAGTTGGGAATAAAAGCTCAGATAATCGGCAGAACCGGTGGGAATGGTATAAGATTTGCCGGAGAAGAAATTAGCATAGAGGAACTGAGAGACCTTCACGGTGGCTGGATGCACACCTATATGTCCTAAGGAAAGGAAACGCTCATGCCTATGCCAGCCAACGAAATTGAATCGCTAATCAAGGCTGCTTTGCCTGATGCAGATGTAGAAATTGACGACCTACGAGGCGATGGCGACCACTATGCAGCCCGCGTAGCATCCTCAGAATTCGCAGGTCTATCGCGCGTCCAGCAGCATCAAAAAGTATACGACGCCCTAGGTGGCAGAATGGGCGGAGAGTTGCACGCTTTAGCGCTGCAAACTTTAGTGAAGGAGTAAAGAACCATGGATAATACTACAAAAGAACGTATCGAAACCGAAATCGCAAAGTCTGACATTGTACTCTTTATGAAGGGCAACCCCATTTTTCCTCAATGTGGATTTTCTGCAAACACGGCGGGGGTTCTTAACCACCTTGGAGTTGAGTACCACTCTGTGGATGTTCTAGCTGACCCGGATATAAGAGAAGGAATAAAGGTCTATACAAATTGGCCAACCATTCCTCAGGTATATGTCAAAGGTGAGTTCATTGGTGGATGTGATATCGTTAAGGATATGTTTGAAACCGGAGAGCTCGCCGAACTCCTCCAATCCAGAGGCATTAACGTCCAGCCTGCTGCTTAAGTAAGCTATTTTAATTCATGCTCCTCATGAGTAAGGAGCTACCATGACCCACGGCAGTTTCTTTTGGTATGATATGGTGTCGAAGAACCCTGAGGCCACTCGTACTTTCATGCCACGAGTATTTGGTTGGGATGCTTCCCACGCAGTAATGCCAGACGGAACTCCTTACATCTCCTTCTCTTCTGCTGGAAAGCTAGTCTGTGGCCTGATGCCACTATCAGAGCGAAGAGATTTTGATAGCGGTCGCGCACATTGGATGACGTATTTGGAAGTAGACAGCTTAGCTACTGCACAATCCCGTGTAGAAAATAGCGGAGGAGAGAGTTTAGGTAACCAACAAACTGTTCCAGATTTGGGAGCTTACCAGGTCATTCGTGATCCAGATGGAGCGCTAGTGGCTCTCGTTGAAGCCCGGCGTAAGGTACTGCAACAAGGAAATAATTGGAACTCAGTCGTTTGGAACGAATTAATTTGCCGGGATGCTGATAGGATAGGAGACTTCTATCATTCTATTGCAAACTGGACTATTTCATCAGACGCATCGAACAACTTTGAGTATGGGTTCTTTACTCAAAATAGAGTTAACATGGCGGGCCTTTTAGAAATGAAAGGTCACGACTTTGGAGATATTAAATCCAGTTGGCAGGTTTACATAGCTGTTGAAGACATTGATGCAGCAGTTAATAAAGTGACATTGAATGGCGGCCAGATATCAGCTGAGCCGTTCGATATGCCCGGCATAGGCCGAATTGCAATTGTCATTGAGCCTGGGGAATGTCAATTCAGCCTTTTACAACCTCCATCTTGATGTAACCTTGAGCGCGTGAGCGCGCTCAACTTTTAGGACTAAGGTAGAAAAGATTAACCTAATAAAACCTTACGCTGAAGATCTGCAACTCAGCTTCAAAGTCATCGTACCCAGCGACCAAACCAAGTGAATTTAACTTCGAAACATCTAAATTGTTTTTTATCCTAGAATTGTAGGGAAAAAACTCCTCAAAGGGCAGCTGTATCGTTTGTAAAGATCCATCCGTCTCATACCCTGCCTTATACACATGCCATGGACGCCAAGCGCTCCGATCCCGCAAATGAACATGGTAAAGGGCACCGTTACCTATTACTTCAAGTTCGACCCCCTGGTAATCTGAAGCATCAAAACGGCGGGGAAATACAAGACGGATTTGAATAAAACCGCCGTTATTAGCTGTTGAAACCTGACCCTCAAGTTGAGCAGCGGACCTGCCGTTTACATTAGTCAAAAATGCTCTTCCTGTGCTCACACCTCCCATTACCTGGTCAGTGCTCCAACTCCATCGACCGCCAATTGATGAACCTTCCACAGAGGTAAAATCATCAATTAAAAAAGGTTCAGCTTGCGCAGTCATAGTAAAGGTCAACATCGCCAAAAATTTTCTCATAGCAGAAACTTAGGGCTAAAGCTGGCGATTTCAGCCCGTCAAGGCGTCGCAGATGGAAAGGCCTTGAGTTTAGTAAATATGAAATTAGAGGAACTCCAACAACAAACAAGAGATCCCTAATGAGACGCTTTAGCTTTTTACCTATTCTTGCAGCCACTGCATTGAGTGCACACGCACAGGATGTCACGCTCCGGGTTCATCACTTTATGCCAGGTCCAGCCGTGCTTCCAGCGCAGTTTTTGTCTGGGTGGGAAGCCGATATTGAGGCCGCATCCGAGGGTCGCATCGAGGTGGAGATTTTCCACTCTATGTCATTGGGTGGAACGCCCAGTGAGCTTTACGATCAAGCAGTTGATGGGGCCGTTGACATTATACTGACTCTTCCTGGTTACACTCCAGGTCGTTTTCCAAGCACAGAAGTTTTTGAACTTCCATTCTATATCAAAAATACTCGTTTGGCATCTGAAGCATTATTTCAGCTGATTGACGAAGATCTGGCAGATACAGAGTTTGAAGAAACTAAGATATTGGCGGCATGGGTGCACGGGCCAGGGGTTTTGCACACGAAGAGTCCAGTTTCTTCAATGGATGACCTGGTGGGACTTGAACTCCGAGGTCCAACTCGCTTGGCCACGCAAACGATTGCGGCTCTTGGTGCGACACCAGTTGGAATGCCACTCCCTGCGATTCCTGAAAATTTATCCAAAGGCGTTATAGATGGAGCTGTTGTTCCTTGGGAAATAACCCCATCAATCCGACTTCAAGAGCTCGCAGGAAATCACCTAGAAATCGGTGGTAATCCAGCACTTTATACAGCGACTTTCATCCTTGCTATGAATTGGGATTCCTATGAGAATATGAGCTCTGAACTGAGAAAATTGTTAGATGACCTAACGGGCATTTCGTTGTCAAGAACTGCTAGTTCGATAGTGCATGATGCTGATGTCGTGAGTCGTCGAATCGTTGAAGTGTCTGGCGCGAATATTACAACTCTCTCAGAATCGGAAGTTGAACGGTGGAAGCGCGCAGCATTACCCGTGAAGTCAAATTGGATAGATGAAGTCTCAGGTCTTGGGCTTGATGGTGAAGCGCTCATCGCCCGCGCAAACGACCTAATGCTAGCGGTGGAACAGAGTAGGTAATTTCATAAATAATCTAAGCAGAATCTGCTTGCGCATGCTACTAAAACAAAGATGGATCGCTTTTTCCAACGCTTAGCAAAAGGGTTAGCTCTTATTGGTAGCCTAGCCTTATTGTTTTCAATGGGTGTCACATTAGTATCAACAGCGGCAAAGAACGCGCGTCGAGGCTTAGATGGTCTAGACTCTTCATTTGGGAAAGAACTGCCTTCCCACACATGGCACTGGGTTCATTCGATTTTAGGTGAAGAAGAATTAGTAGCTCTGCTAATTGGCTTTGCTTTGCTAAGCACCATGCCTCTAGCCCAATTGACACGGTCCCATATTCAGGTGGACCTATTTAAACCGGTCTTACCGATGTGGCTGAACAAACTAGTGGAGTTCGCCACAAACGCTCTATTTTCCGCGCTACTATTTGGTGTACTCTGGTATCAATGGCTTCGCGTCGTAAAACGCACCCGAGGTGATAAACCTGGGTTTTGGGACCATGCCCTCAACCTTGATCTTGCTGCTATGATAATGAGGCTCAAACCAGGTAATACTCAGATATTGAATATTCCCAAGGCGTGGATACTGATGGGGGCAGAGTGTCTAGTCGCCGTTGCTCTTCTTATATCGCTGTATTGCACTCTCCGAAGTTTACAAAAACTTTTTTACCGTAAGGTGGGTCATGATTGAGTTTTTGAATGCGGCATTTACCGATGTTCAGCTAGGATTCTTGGGGTTTGTGACGCTCATCATGCTAGTGGCTATAAGAATCCCTTTGTCTCTGTCCCTCTTTGCTGTCGGATTGATTGGTTTATGGCTGGTGGATGGCAAACCAAATGGGGCGACCACAAGACTAGCCGACGAGATTTTTGGAACCTTCACTCGCTATTCCTTCACGATTATACCTTTGTTCATATTGATGGGAGAGTTCGCATTAAGGGGAGGCCTAGGACGAGCTTTATTTGATGCAGCTAGCCTTGCAATGGGCAGGCGGCCAGGAGGCGGTGCAATGGCAGCAATCGGTGCATCTGCTGGCTTTGGTGCAGTCTGCGGCTCGTCACTCGCCACAGCTTCGACTATCGGAAAAGTTGCACTGCCTGAACTTCGCCGTCTTGGCTACAGCGGCGGATTTGCGACTGGAACATTAGCAGCAGGGGGAACACTTGGCATTCTAATTCCACCCAGCTTGCTACTAGTTATTTATTCTATCTTGGCAGAACAAAACATTGCAAAGCTTTTTGCGGCTGCCTTAATCCCCGGTATTTTTGCTGCGGCTAGCTATATGGTGGTAATTTGGTTTCTTGCCAAGATGGGCCAAGTCACTTCTGGAGAAGACGCAAAAAACCTACCGCTCTCGCTAAGCGAGAAACGAGCTGTCTACGCCCGAATATGGCCTGTGATCCTTATATTTATCCTAATGTTTGGGGGATTATATTCTGGTTGGTTCTCTCCAACTACAGCTGCATCAATCGGAGCGAGTGGAACTGGAATTGTTGTTTGGCTTCAAGGCCGCATGAACTGGGAGCAACTATCAGAAAGCCTCGTTTCAGCATTAACAACATCAGTAATGATTCTGATGATCATTGCTGGTGCCAACATATTCAACTCATTTCTTGCTTCTGCTGGTATACCAGATTTCTTCGCAACTGTCGTTTCAGAGTCGGCAACATCGCCAATTATGATTATTGTGGGGATCTTACTGATCTACCTTTTATTAGGTATGATCATGGACTCTCTCGCCATGATTTTTCTTACGGTACCGATATTCTTACCAATAGTGATTGGCTTAGATTTTGGTTTTTCAACCGTTGAGGAAGGTCTCATTTGGTTTGGTATTTTAGTTCTTATGGCCGCAGAAATTGGCCTCATAACCCCACCTGTTGGATTGAATTTGTTCGTTATTAACTCGCTGTCAAAAGATGTTCCAATTAATGCAACATATAAAGGGGTTTTGCCCTTTATAATAGTGGACCTGTTTCGGTTAGGAATACTAGTCGCATTTCCTGGAATTGCACTATGGATTGTGAGAGCTCTTTATTCGTTTGTTAGCTAACAAACTTCCGAAATGGTTGTTTCTGCCAATCTTGAAATAAGAATCTCCTCGGCGTCTTTCAGTACGGTTGTGACTTTGTCGTATAACGCGCTTTCGACTGAGCAATCATTCGAGTGACTATTATCTTCGCTAGCAATGATTTTTTCATCTAATGCACTGTATACTTCATCTAAGGTCAATTGCGCCGGTGCTTTTGCAAGCCGCCAGCCGCCTGCTTGGCCCTTCTCTGAAATTAGCAAACCTGCGTCCCTTAGGCGTCCTAAAACTCGACGCACCACTACTGGATTGGTGCCAGCGTGGGCAGCAATAGCGGCTGAAGTCTGCAAACTTTTAGGTTCCCGAGCCATATGTGCTAGGGTATGCAGCGCTAACGCTAGCCGACTATTCCGCTTCATGTAACTGCCTTAAACGAGAAAATCAGGTTTGGGAATCACTAACCTGTCAACCGATAGTCATCCAGCATTCAAAAGATATTTAATTTTTGCTCTAATAACTAGCTCAACTTTGCGCTCGACTGGTTATCTGCTTACAACTTGTGTTGGAAAGTTGTATCAAACTGAAGCTGCAGAGTGCGCTAAAAGGTGCGCTTTAGTGGCTTTAAAGCTGAAGCTTAGTACTTCCCCTTCCTGTGCTGAAATCTCCTCCGGTGTTGCATGCCGAAAAATTACACCCGAATCTGTCTTCAGTTCCAAAACAGTTTCAGTTCCCAAACGTTCGATCAGAGTGATTTGACCTTTGAGCTTTCCTTTCGGATCAATCTTGAGGTCTTGCGGACGAATCCCAAGTTTTGCCTTCCCACTCTTGGGAGCTGTGACCTGTCGTGCACCCTTGATGGTAAGACCTTCCCCCGAAAAAATATTCTCTTTGGTTTCACCCTCAAAAAAGTTCATTCTTGGAGAACCCAGGAAGCCAGCAACAAATTCATTGTCAGGTCTGTGAAACAGCTCCATGGGTGTGCCAACTTGCATCACCTCCCCATCTTTCAAGACTACTATCTTATCAGCCAAAGTCATAGCCTCCACCTGATCGTGAGTGACGTAAATTGTTGTTGCGCCAAGTTGCTTATGAAGCTTAGCAATCTCCACACGAGTTTCATGACGAAGGGCTGCATCAAGATTTGATAACGGCTCATCGAATAAAAAGACGTCGGGGTTACGCACGATCGCACGCCCAATAGCAACGCGTTGGCGTTGACCGCCAGATAGTGCGGCCGGACGACGGTCAAGTAAATGTTCCATCTGTAAAATCTCTGCAGCCTTTTGAACCCGCTCTTTTATCTCTGCTTTGGGCATCCGCTGCAAGTCAAGATTGAACGCCATATTCCCAGCGACAGTCATATGTGGATATAGCGCGTAGGATTGGAATACCATCGCAATCCCTCGCTTGGATGGAGGCAGATCCATTATTTCTCGACCGGCTATCCCAATCACACCAGAAGTCAGACTTTCAAGGCCAGCAATCAGTCGTAGAAGTGTAGATTTGCCGCAACCAGATGGACCGACAAAAACTACAAATTCACCGGGCTCAATGGTCAAGTCTACATCCTTAATTACATGGATTTGGCCAAATGATTTATTGACTTTTCTGAGTTGAACTTGGGCCATTGCTAACGTGCCTCAAAATAAGTGGTGAGAGTTGAAAAATTAAACGAGCAACGAATAGTCTGCTCCTCTGAAATACGGTCGAATACAATTTCATCTGCATCGCCATCGACCATAACCATGTCATTAGCTGTCACAAAAGCTGGTTGTTTCTTGCGCCACTTAGCAAAGGCAGCAAAATTGTTATAAACAGAACCATCCCTCTCGACTTGGTCTAATCCTGCACGACTCAGGTGTTCCTTCGCTACAGGCAACCAGGTTTGGTTTGCAGTAGAAAAGCCACCATTAGCAGCACTCGCTCTCCAAGCCATAGGGGTCCGGCATGTGTCTCGGCCTAAGAAGTTTGGCGCGAACTCAATCCCCCAAGGGTCTTGCATTTTCTCAGTTGGTATATCTCGAACATCGGTAAGCGCGAGTTCTTCCCCCATGTAGATGCACGTTGATCCAATTAAGCTTGCCTCCAATTTTAGCAGGAGGAGCTGAAGTGCGTCGTGGCTTTCCGGCCCTAGATTTAATGCATCTGCCTGACGAGAAACAGAGCGAGGCACGTCATGGTTTGAGAAAGCGAAAGAAATGCGACCCGTGCCATTAAAGGCTTCAATAGCATTCGAGATAGCAGCCCTTAACCCAGTCACATCCAACCCTCCCCACTTTAGCAAACTAAAGTTGTAAGTAGCGTGCAGGAGTCCTTCCTCAGTGAAAGTTCGGCTCGCATGCACAGGATCATCGCCATCAAGCTCACCCATCAGGTAACGATCACCATCATATGATTCAGCCACCTTACGAATAGCTCTTGAAAACTCCTGAATGCTTGGTTGGTTCAGCTGCGCACTATCGTGAAGTTGGCGAAAAAATGGCTGCTGATCTTGAGGTAATGGCCCTAGCACAAAATTTCTTTTTGGTGCGTTATCTTTGTAAGGTGGCGCGTCCGCATTTATGCTATGAACTGCATCAAGTCGAAAGCCATCCACACCTCGATCCAACCAAAATCGTGCGACGTCCATTAGCGCTTCTCGCACCTCAGAGTTAGCATGGTTTAAGTTTGGTTGGCTTGGCAAAAAGTTATGCAGGTAATATTGCTGGCGTCGAGGTTCCCAGCTCCAAGCTCGGCCACCAAAAAACGAAAGCCAGTTGGTTGGCGCTGACCCATCAGGTTTAGGGTCCACCCAGTGGAACCAATCTGCCTTAGAGTTCTCCCGAGACTGACGAGACTCTTCGAACCAGATGTGTTGATCTGAGCAATGCGCTGGTACAATATCTACCAGCACTCTCAGTTCTATATCATGCGCTTTCTCGAGCAATTTGTCGAAATCCTCTATACTCCCGTATTCGGGGTCTACTGCGCAATAATCGCTGACGTCGTAACCAAAATCTTTCTGCGGACTAGGAAAGAAGGGTGAAATCCAGATAGCGTCCACTCCCAACCCTGCTATATATGGCAGTCGATCTGTTATACCAGCTAAATCACCCACGCCGTCGGCATTTGAGTCCATAAAAGATCGAGGATAAATTTGATAGATTAGCGCGTGTTCCCACCATTTGAGATCAGTCAATTTAGCCCCCTTTAACCGAACCTGCCAATAGACCGCGGATAAAGTATCTCTGCATTGCGAGAAAGACGATGACAGGAATCACCATGGAGATTACGGCAGAGGCATTGAGCAGGTGAAGCTTATCCTTAAACGTCCCCAGCTGCTGCTGCAGACGGATTGGGAAAACCAAATTGGCACCCTCATTTGAGCCAATGTAGAGAGCTACGATTAGGTCATTCCAAACCCACAAGAACTGGAATATGCTAAACGAAGCTAGAGCGGGAACCGACAAAGGAACAATCAGCTTAAGAAAAATTTGGAAGTGACTAGCGCCATCAATTCTTGCACTTTCCAATAACTCTTTAGGCAAGCCAACGATATAGTTACGCAGTAAATAAATCGCGAGGGGCAGACCAAAGGCTGTGTGGGTTATCCAAAGACTGGCGAAGGATTTAGACGCAACTTTACACGTGCCGTTCAACTCACAGTCAGTTAAGGCTGCATTCAGCGTTGTTGCCCAAGACGCAATGCCACTAAACCCAGAGAGAATGGGCAAGAAGGCAAGCTGCGTTGGCACAACCATAAGTGAAACAACGATTACAAAGAGCCAGTCACGTCCAGGGAAACGCATCCAAGCAAATGCATAGGCCGCAAAAGCAGCAATAGTAATTGGAATGATAGTGGCTGGGATGGTGACAATGAAGGAGGCAATGAGCGAATTGGGAACTCGTTCGTTCTCCAGCAGTACTTCCTGATATGCTGATAAACCGAAAGACGGGTCTTGATTAATAAACACATCCAAACGTTTAGGCCGGGGATTAGTGGGTACATCAAATGTCCACTTGAAATCACCATTAGCGGCAAACACAAAGTTACCGCCACGCAAATCTAAGGCCTCACCCACTGGGATCAGCTCACGGCGCAAAATGGTCTTCGTGTCATCATTCGGGTCCGGTACGCGGCCTACTTGCATTATTGATTGGACCTCACCAGTTAACTTGAAGTCTGGCTGATCTCCGTTCAATCGGTCAAAAATGTTACCCTCTATCACCGTAACCTCCTCATCGGAAGGTTCATGGGTCCGGAACCTGTGACCAAGTTCTGTGGGGGTAAAAGAGGTCCAAAATCCAGAAGTTTTAGAGGCGACTTCAGATCGCAAAGAAGTTGTGACCAGAGCAACAAATGGGACAACCCAAATGAAAACAATCAAAAACAGAGTAACATTCGAAAGGGCGCGTGTAATCATGGACTAATGCCCCATAGCCCGCTGTTCACGACGCAATCGCCATGCATTGAAAAGCATGTTTGGTACTACAGTTAGCATCAACATAATGGCTATCGCTGCAAAAAGATTTTCAACATTATCGTTGCCAACGATCCAGTTAGTTCGCGCATCCTCCATCATCGTGGCTAAAAGCATCTTGTCATTATCGTTGGCCGACAGTGCATACGGAATATAAAACATTTTCAAAACCAGAATCACCAACGTAGTCCAAACCACAACAACTGTCGAATAAATTTGAGGTAGCTTGATACGGAAGAACATCTGCAAAGGGCTAGCACCGTCAATCGTAGCCGCCTCGATCGTGTCCTCTGGCACGCCTCGCAGTGCCGCAGAAAAAATAACCATAGCAAAGCCCGTTTGCACCCAAACTAGAATCCACATCAGGAAGAAATTCCCCCAAAATCGCAGGGCATAGAGTGGCTCATTATTTTCAGGGCCTTGGCCTACCAGGGCCTTGAGCAGCCCAATTTGGTAAGAAGGTGTTGGGCCATTAATGGTCTCAATCGCCTCAATTCCTCCACCCGCGAAAATATTCCGCCAAATTACAGCAGCCCCAACAAAGGAGATGGCCATTGGAACGAAAATGAAAGTCTTGGCTACAACGCCCCAACGCACCGAATCAGCCAAGACGGCGATTAAAAGTCCTAGAGCAATACAAGCCGATGGCACTAGGATAAGCCACATTAACGAATTTCGCATTGCGAAGCGGAATTGCCCATAGCCTAAAGACTGTGGATCCCACAGGAAGGCATAATTTGTAACCGTGTAAACACCATCGGCATCCTGAAATGAGGAGTTTAGAGTAGAAAAACCTGGAACCAACAAAAACAGTATCAGTAACAGTATAGCGGGACCAACAAAGGTCCAGGGTTGAAGCGCCTCAATAATCTTGTTCTCTTTGCCAGCCGAGCCTCGAGCCACGAAACCAGCCAGGCCCTGATTGAGCCAGTTCGTGATCCAAAAGTAAAGGAAGGAAAGCCCAACAGCGATGAAGATAGAACGTATGGCAAATCCAATTTTGGCAAAGCGTTCCTGCGTATCAAGAAGAGGGAACGACCATTCAGTCCGCTCATGCAGCCAGGCCCCAAAAGACATCAGCCAATTATCAAGCGGGGTAGAGGCAACGAAAGCCAATACCCCGGTTATAGGCAACACAAAAAGGACCGTTAGGAAGATAGCAATCGCGTTGCCTGCAATTGTGGGCCGTAAACTCGTCATTTTTGTGCTTTTAAATCTTGCCACGGCCTACTGCCATGGGTGAAAAAAAGGCGCGGGATTAAACCCGCGCCAATACTTTAAATATGATCAGCTTTACTTGATCGCGTCCCATGCTGCTTGAATATTATCGGCAGTTGTCTGTGCATCCTGACCATTAGCAAAAGCCGTCATTTCTGACCAGAACGCGCCAGCACCAATAGCACCAGGCATAAGGTCAGATGCGTCAAAGCGGAACGTAGTAGCAGACGTTAGGATGACGCCCTGCTTACGCTGAGCCTCTGATGCGTAAGCATCCAGGCTGGCGCCTTTGTGTGCCGTCAAGAAACCACCTTCACTCATCCAGATCTCATGTGCACGTGCCTCTTGCAAGTACTCAAAGAACGCGCGGGTTGCTGGTGAATCTTTTGTCATTGTGTAGATTGTACCAGCGCCGAGGACGGGATTGCCCAGATCTTCAGAAGCGAACGGTGGGAAGTAGAAGAAGTCAGCACGACCATCTTCTAATTCAGCGCCAGCTTCCGGGAAGAAGGCCGGAATAAACGATGCCTGTCGGTGCATCATACAAGCTGCAGGCGAAGAAAACAGACCCTTAGACGCATCGCCAAAGAAGGTTGTTGCAACAGACGCTGCACCGCCAGCAACGTAATCATCATTACGAGAGAATTGGCCGTAAACTTCCATTGCGTTAACGACCTCAGGGCTGTTGAACGGAAGATCGTTAGATACCCAGCGATCGTAATTTTCAGGCGTTGTAGTGCGCAGCATGATGTCTTCCATCCAGTCTGTCGCAGTCCAACCGGTTGCATTGCCCGATTCAATACCAATGCACCAAGGCGTATTGCCGTCTGCAACCATCTGATCAGATAGCGCTATCAGCTCTTCCATAGTTGTCGGAATTTCATATCCGTTGTCTTCGAATTGCTCAGGTGAATACCAAACCAGAGATTTTAGATCTTGCTTGTACGGGAAACCATAGAAAGCGTCGCTACCATCTGGACCAGCATAAGTACCGAGAGCAACCCATGATGAACCGGCACCGTAATTCTCAGTCATCCAAGCAGCAGCATCGTCACCGAGAGGCGTCAAGAAGCCATCGGCCGCCATGTCACCCGCCAGACCTGGCTGTGGGAAAATCGCGATATTAGGCGCATTGTTGGAGCGCAGGTCAGCAACGATTAGGGCCGCAAAGTCACGCGAACCGGAATAGCGCACCGTCGCACCTGTCGCCTCTTCAAAACAAGAAGCGACGGCCGTCAAACGCGCCTCGTCCTCGCCCTGCATGGAGCCAGACATAGTAATAACCTCGCCGGAAAAATCACCCAAATCGCCCATTGACGAGGGCGTGTTGCAATGACCATCGGCAAAGGCAACGGCGCCAAAAGCAAACGATGCAACGCCCATTGTTAAAATTCGTTTCATAATCTTCCTCCCATTTGGAATTATATGTAAATTGTGCCGTGTACTTGCGCACTGAGATAGTAAACATGTAAACGTTTACATATATAAGCACAATTGCCTGTGTAAGGCAACTTAAAATTAAATTCAGCTGCGCGCTGATGCGGTGCTGTCCCGAGCCACGAGCTCGACTGGCACACTGGCCTGAAAAGGTTCACCGCTGGCCAAACCCTTCAGAGAAGCCAATAGCGCATTAGCTGCACTTGAGCCGAGGCTTCGAGGATCTTGACGGACCGTCGTGAGAGATGGATGCAGGAACTTAGCTTGGGGAATGTCATCGAAGCCCACTACTGATATTTGTCCTGGTACAGATATTCCAGATCGCAGAAGCTCCCCCATAAAGGCAATAGCCATCTCGTCCGAAGCAAAAAACCAACCAGTAGGAGCGACCTCTCCCCTACTCAAGGTTGCAACCACGCGCTGCGCTAATGCCAAACCGTCGTTCATTTGCCAGTTTGAGTAAATATGCCAGTCAGGGTCAATTAAGAGGCCTGCTTGTTTGGCTCTTGAAATGAACCCCTCTCGCCGCTCTAATGCCATAGGGCCATCTTGGGAGCCAGCAAGCTGCCCAAGGTAGCGATGCCCGAGGCCAATCAAATGGGAAGCAGCAATCTCTCCACCAGCAAAATTGTCAGATTTTACGAACGAAAAATCTTTTGCGGGAGGCCATTCTGAAACATAAGTAAGCGGCAAATCCCCAATTACCCTAGACACCTGCTCGTGAAGCAGCGCATGCATAGAGACTACAGCATCAACCTCCCGATTCTGAATCAGTCGCACTGCTTCCAACATCTCTGCTTTATCACTAGTGTCCATTATCAGAGTGACATAACCTTTTTTATTCAAAACCGAATTCAACGAGGTAAGAACTTCGGAATTCACGATATTGGAAGAACTGGGCAGGGCGACTAGTATACGGCGTGTTTCTCGACTACGAAGCGCTCGCGCGGCAGCATTTAGGCGAAAGTCCAGGCGTGAAACTGAATCCTGAACTTTTCTGAGCGTGCCTTTCGCGACAGCGTCCGGATTGTTGAGTGCACGGCTAACAGTTGCTATTGAAACACCTGCATCGCGCGCCACTTGAGCTATGGTTGCTTTCTCTTTGGCCAATTACTTCCCCTGAAGCGAGTCTAGTAAATAATTACCCGTGAGAATGGAAGTGCTCCACTGCATAATTCCGACGGACACATAAATCACTAAAACCAGGCAGCCAAATTTGATCAAACAAATTCGTGAGCAATCTTTAGAAAATAGAATTCCTGCCTAGGACGGGAGCCTCAACGATGGAGCGGGCGACCGGAATCGAACCGGCATATACAGCTTGGAAGGCTGTCGTTCTACCGTTGAACTACGCCCGCGTTCGAATGCCGTTAGGCCTCAGGCTCTTTCCCGTCAAGCCTTGCTAGCGCGCGATCCACATATGTACGTGACTGCATTTCCATGAGGCGCGAGATGACCCTTTTATTTTCCATGTCTTTAGTCACACCATAAAGATCCTCAGCCGGCACGGTTGATCGAAGAATCAGCAGTGCTCCAGTTTCATATAGTGTATCAATAAGTATTCTAAAACGTGTAGCTTCATTGCGCAGTTCGTAGGTCAATTGCGGGACCTCATCTACTGCCACAGCTCTGTACTGCCGAGCTAAAGTCAAGTAGTCTGGCGCTCCGAGTGGTTGTTCGCACAAGTCAGCAAATGTTGCCATAGCTACGCGATCACCAGCCCAAGGTAGATTTACCGCGCGCCCGGAAACATTAAGAACGCGCGGCGAACCTCTCATTTTCAACGATAAGCGTTTATAGGTATCTTCAAATTCAATCCGGTTCGGCATTGTTAGCGGAGAAAAGAATACTCTCGCTGGGCCGCCCATCAAGGTTCGGTGATCTCGGTTTCCAGCAACTTCTACAACTTCCATCTCATCCTCGATCAATGCGATAAAGGGCTCAAATCGAGTTCGATGAAGACCATCTTTATACAACTCTGAAGGTGCAAAGTTTGATGTCACTACTAACTTTAGGCCCTCACCCCACAAAGCTTGAAACAATCGACCCAATACCATCGCATCAGCTATATTGTTAACAACAAATTCATCAAAGCATAGGATGCTGGTTTCAGCTGCGATCTCACGCGCAATAGTTGAAATAGGATCGCTACCTTGACCCTTGCCTTGTAATCGGTGAATGCGATCATGAACTCCCAACATAAATTCATGAAAATGCACGCGTTTGACGAGCTCAATCTGCTTAAAAGCTTCTACGAACAAGTCCATGATTAAAGATTTGCCTCGACCTACGGGGCCATGCAAATAAACTGACTGGATGGCTGGAATCTTTTGGCGGCCGAACTGCCACCATCGACGCGGTACGGGCTTTATGATAGAATCGTACAATTTCTGAAGCGAAGTTAACGCCACAAGTTGTGCAGGGTCCTCTGTAATTTGACCATGCTCTAGTTTGTCGTGGTAGAGTGATAACGGCCCGGCCATATTTAAAATTCTTCAATCTTCGAACGCATCATAACGGCAACGATAATCCATTTATGCTAATGTTCCCGAATTGATTAACCTCAAGCATTAGGTTCATCGTACCACTCTCGTCTAATTCTCCAAATCCGCTTATTAAACCAAGCGCAAAAGCTGCGCTAGCCGCTTGCTGTCCAAGGGGGCCCAAGGATAGTTGAGAGACTTCGTCTTGGAGGTCATAAAAATTGCTAATTCCTACTACTGCAGTTCCTGTTATGCCGAGCGCTGAAAAGGGATTAACCTCAAAATTTGCAGTAATATCAAGGATTGAAACATCAGTAATAAACCTGGCTGACGAATTTATTAATATCTCGCTCTGAGCCCACCAAGCTTCACCCACTTGCGCAAAATAATTCTCAATTGGGAGATCACCATGTATTTCAACCTCGCTAAGCCCGGTAATAAAGTCATCCAGGTCAATTTGAGACACTTCAAAACTGATGTCTAAATCCCGGACCAACAAACTCTGCAGCCCTGGGTCAAGTGAATCAACTGCCGAGCTAGAGAGTTCTGAATAGCCAATTTCTGCGCTGGCAGTAACATCCCCTTGATTCCGAAAATCCCAGCCAAATCCAAAATACAATTGATCAAGACTCGAGTTCGTATCTAGAAAAGCAGTTGAAATATCACTTGCACCATACTGGAAATTAGCGAGCCCCAGAAGCCCTATGATGTCCTCAATAATTCTGGCCAAGTCCGCCGTCTCGGTTGAGGAAATTGCATTCCGCTTAGAGCCCAAAAACCAGTCCGAAATAAAATCTAAATCTGGCTTCTCAGCGCTTGCGAAGGCATTGTAATTTGACTTAGCTAAACTACCGTCTGAGAAGATCTGACCGATCAGAATTTCAAACCCTTCAGTGGCTATTTTTAGTTCTATATCATTGGTTACATAATCGAAGCTTGAAGTCGATGTTCTCTCATGAATTGCATTGTTGCCAAACGCCCTAAGACTGCTCGGCCCAACACTCAAATTTAAGTCCAATCCGGGGATCAAAAGCATCAAGTCTGCAACGTCAAGTGAAGTGTCATAAGACTCTGGCCAGCTCTGACTATAGAGTCCTTCTGCGATCTGGTCATACCCCACGCCCCCCCAGTTTGCCAGTATCTGGCTCCGCAACCCGGTAAACGGGTGAACATCGTCTGGATAACCTACTTCAGAAAAAGTGTACGATATTTCAGGTATTCTCAGGGAAAACTCGAAGTCGTCGTTCATTGAATTTAACTGACCAGCCTCGGATTGGATGCGAAGGTTCATTGCACGTTGCTCTGATCTGGCAGTCATAGACATAGACAAGCCAGGAAAACTAAATTCATCGCCGCTATCAGTGATCGCTCCAAGGCCAAGATGGAAGTTTATTTGCTCTGGTGCTTCAGAGGCTAAATTGTAATAAACATCTAAGGATGAATCCCAGGTAAATACTTTACCTTGGAGTTCGTTCTGTAAGTCTTCATAAGTTGGGAAATTAAAGTTACCAAGGTGAACCACGTCGCCCTCGGAGGCCAAGACATCAAAAGATAATTCCCCTACTGGCAGTCCGCCAAGTTGAGCACCTGAAAAAATTAACCTTGTTTCCGAAATTTCGAACTCTTCATATAAAACTGGTAAAATAAGGGGACTTCTGCTTGAAGATAATAAATCCAAAACTCTGGCAAGATCTGTGGGCAGTTTTGTAGTCTGTTTTCTCTGACCAAAAGAGACAGGGGTGAAAACAAGTGAGGCAAAACCCGCAAGCATAAAAAATGCAAATTTAGCCCTGGATAACAGTAGATATATTCGGTTCATTCTGAGCACCTTAAATCTCTGCCAGACCTTAATATAGCCAGATCGTGACAAAAAGAAGAAAAGGGCACAATAAACTTAGACGTCTAGACCAAATTCAGAATGAAGAGCACGTACCGCAAGTTCCAGATATTCTTCAGCCACTAATACGGAAACCTTTATCTCGGAAGTTGTTATCACTTTAATGTTAATTCCTTTCTCTGAGAGAGTTCGGAACATTTTCTGCGCCACACCAGAATTAGTTCGCATGCCAACACCTACGATGGACACTTTTGCTACTTTGTCGTCAGCAACTAACTCTTGATAACCTATTTCAACTCGGCGGCTCTCCATCAATGAGACCGCTCTGTCCATATCTGTGTCCGTAACAGTGAAGGTCATGTCTGTTGCCTGGTTCTCATTAGTCTGAGACTGGACTATCATATCGACATTAATTCCCGCATCGCCAAGCGCAGAAAAAATCAGAGCTGAGGTCCCCGGACGATCTGGCACTCCGTTAAGAGTAATCCGCGCTTCAGCTTTAGAAAATGGTATACCGGTTACGTCTGCTGTTTCCATTACTTTCTCCTCCGGGACAATGAATGTCCCAGGTTTATTTTCAAAAGAGCTCAATACCTGCAATGGCATCTGATACCTCATTGCCAAAGCCACAGAGCGAGTTTGTAAGACTTTCGCACCCAGAGAAGCCATCTCTAGCATCTCCTCATGACTAACCCTATCAATTTTCTGTGCTCTAGGTACCAGTCTAGGATCTGTAGTATATACCCCATCGACATCAGTATAGATGTCACACCGGTCTGCCTTCAATGCAGCTGCAATGGCAACCGCCGAGGTATCAGATCCGCCGCGGCCAAGAGTTGTCACCCTATCTAACGGAGATATCCCTTGAAATCCCGGAATAACAGCAACTTGTCGGTCTTGAGTCTCAAATCTTGCGATAATCTGTGACCCATCAATATTGTCAATATTTGCGTTACCGTGCGAGTTTGAAGTTTTAAACGGCAATTGCCACGCTAACCAAGAGCGCGCCTCGACCCCCATGGATTGAAGAATTATTGCTAGCAGGCCAACGGTAACCTGTTCTCCAGTCGATACGACGGTATCATACTCACGCAAGTCATGCATCGGGTTAGCTACCTTGCATAGCTCGACCAAACGGTTGGTCTCACCAGACATAGCCGAGACCACAACAGCAACTTCATTGCCATCGTCCCACTCAGCCTTCACTCGACGCGCAACGGAACGTATGCGATCGATGTCACCTACCGATGTTCCACCAAATTTCATGACGATCCGCGCCATGCTGTTTCCAATCATATTTAAACCAGCGACTAATGCGCACTGGGGCTTGCAATTTGCGATCCCTTAACAAGATAAAGAGTTAGAACAAGTCTAACCTTTGCATCAAAGACCCGCAGAATACGCACATGGATATCCGCAGCGCTCATATGGATCAAACTGAAAAGACTGCCTTTCGCAGCGCAACAGGGAGCGCCGAAGGTATCAGCATCGATATAGCTGAATTAGAGAAATTCACTGCAATGGCCGACGCCTGGTGGGACCCACAGGGTAAGTTTCGACCACTTCACCAAATTAACCCGGTGCGACTAGAATATGTTGTAAGCGAGATTTGCGAGCATTTTGACTTGAACAGAGATATTCCCCAACCATTACTAGGTTTGAATATATTAGACGTGGGTTGTGGAGGCGGATTAGCTTGCGAACCTTTAGCTCGACTTGGGGCAACAGTAACTGGAGTCGATGCCGCAGCAGCCAACATTCCAGTTGCTAAAATTCATGCCGAAAAATCTGGTCTAGATATAGAGTATATCAATGCCACTGTGGAAGAATTGGCCGAGAAAAATCTACGATTTGACGTAGTCCTCGCGCTTGAAATAATTGAGCATGTCAATGAGCCTCCTGCATTCGTTAAAGCACTTGGCGATGTGGTGAAATCTGATGGTTTTATCGTCATGTCGACTTTCAACAAAACGCCAAAGTCGTTTGCACTCGGAATTTTAGCGGCAGAGTACATTCTTGGCTGGTTACCTCGAGGAACGCATGAGTGGGAACGGTTTGTAAGTCCGACAAAAATGGAGGAATGGGTAGAAGATCAAATTGGTTTATTTATGACCCGTAACCGCGGCATGACCTATAACCCGCTGAGCGACAGGTGGAAGCTGAGCAAAGATTTATCCTGCAACTACCTTGCGACCTTTAAGGGACAGGATCGCGCAGAGCGAACCAGCTAATCAAGCTACCTCTTGCGTGCCGCGTTTCAGGCCCTAAAGCCGAAAGGCTATGGGAAAGTCCTACATACATATTTTCGATACAACTTTGCGCGACGGTGCCCAGACGCAAGGTGTAGATTTTTCGCTTCCAGATAAAAAGCGAATAACCGCTATGCTTGATGGGCTTGGTGTCGACTATATCGAGGGGGGTTGGCCAGGTGCAAATCCAACTGATGAAGCTTTTTTCGAAAACAAACCGGCGTTAGATAATGCCGAGTTTGTTGCGTTTGGAATGACACGCCGGCCTGGACGTTCAGCGTCCAATGACACGGCACTTTCCCCAATTTTGAACGCAGCAGCGGATGCTGGGTGCTTAGTCGGTAAATCTTGGGACTATCAAGTTGATGTGGCACTTGGCATTGAGAAGACTGAAAATCTTGCAATGATTGGAGATAGCATCAGCGCCGTAAAGACTGCGCTCGGTCAAGCTTTCTACGATGCGGAGCACTTTTTCGACGGGTATAAAGCTAATCCCGAATATGCTCTTTCCTGCCTAGGATCGGCTTATGAAGCTGGCGCTCGGTGGCTAGTTCTCTGTGATACTAATGGGGGTACTCTGCCGGACGAGATAGCTCACATCGTAAGGGAAGTTACCAAAAAATTTCCCAAAGAAAAAATAGGCGTGCACCTACACAATGATACTGAGCAAGCAGTGGCGGGTTCGATTGCTGCAATAATAGCTGGCGCGCACCAAATTCAAGGCACCTTAAACGGAATTGGTGAGCGATGTGGAAATACAAATCTATGTTCTGTTATTGCAAACTTAAAACTTAAGTCTGGTCTAAATGAAAAGTTTGAAATTGGGATCCCTAGCGAAAATTTAACTAAAATCACAAAGATTAGTCGGACCTTTGACGAAATACTGGGAAGGATGCCAGCTAGACAGTCAGCATACGTTGGGAAAGCAGCGTTTGCTCACAAGGGAGGACTTCACGCCTCTGCCGTAGCTAAAGATCCTAGAACATATGAACATGTGGATCCTGAGGTGGTCGGAAATGCACGGCAGATTGTAGTCTCAGATCAATCAGGACGCGCCAACATTTTAGCTCACTTAGAGGATATTGGTATTAATCTGGACCCTAACGATGACCGCATCCCCGGGTTGTTAGAAGAGGTTAAACGCCAGGAGGCAGAAACTGGCATCACATTTGATGGCGCAGATGCTTCGTTTGAGATCTTTGTCCGGCGTTATTTCGGTGAAAAACTATCTTTCTACACGCTCGATCGCTTCCGCGTAATTGATGAACGTCGTTGGAATGCAAAAAATAAGGTCGTGACTGAGTCAGTAGCAATGGTGCAGCTTGGAGTTAGAGATAAAGAGTATTTAGAAGCAGCAAAGGGAAATGGCCCCGTGGACGCCTTGTCTGCTGCAATGCGACAGGCTTTAGCAGACGCCTATCCAGCGATTAATGAATTGCGCCTAATAGACTATCGGGTGCGTATACTCGATGGGGGAGCGGGCACAGCTGCCGTCACTCGTGTGTTAATCGAGAGTGAAAATTCATCTGGAGAGCGTTGGACCACCGTAGGGGTCTCTGAAAACATCATTGACGCTTCATACTCAGCGCTGGATGATGCGATTACCTGGTTGCTTAGCCGCCGCTGAAACTATGAATGTGAAACCATGCGTCGTTTTAGTACGCCCTCAAATGGGAGATAATATTGGAGCGGCTGCTCGTGCCATGATGAATTGTGGGCTCGATGATTTAAGGTTAGTCGGCCCGCGCGATGGCTGGCCAAATGACCGTGCCTATGTACTTGCGAGCGGTGCAGATCGAATACTAGATCATGCAAAAATATACGATAGCGTGGGAGCCGCCACAGCCGATTGCGTGCATGTTTACGCAACTACCGCGCGTCAACGAGAACAAGTCAAACCAGAAGTTTCAGCTAGAGAATTCGCATGCGAAGTAAGTAAACATGATGATAAAGTTGGAATTCTGTTTGGAAAAGAATCAGTGGGTTTATCTAATGATGAAATAGCCGAAGCTAACACCATTTTGCACATCCCAATGAATCCAGAGCATTTCTCCTTAAACTTAGCTCAAGCAGTCTTGCTCGTCGCATATGAATGGCGCCAAGCCTCCACTTCTTATGAGCCATCCGTTGGCAAACCCCCGCAGCCCCTTGCACCTAAACGTGAGGTTGATTTATTACTGGATAGGTTGGTGGCAGATTTGGATGTGCGTGGCTTCTTTGTAGTTCCAGAGAAACGAGATAGAATGATCCGCAATGTAAAAAATATTTTCACGGGTCGCCCACTTACTAGCCGAGAAGTATCAACTCTGCATGGAATAATGGCGTTTCTTAAAGGCCAGGGCAAATAAACCTTGTGAATCGGGTGTCACCACTTTAAGGGCGGGGCTCCCTGAAACGTGGATGACTGTCGGGTGGCACCATCCCAAGACTTTTCAAAGTCTTTAATGGGTCAAAAAATCGAGAATCTTCCAATTCTAGGAGACCGTTATGTCAAAGCGTATAAGCGCTAAATATAAAATTGACCGCCGCTTAGGTGTTAACCTGTGGGGCAGACCTAAATCACCATTTAATTCGAGACCCTATGGACCCGGCCAACATGGGCAAGCCCGTAAGAAAAAGCCTACTGATTTCGGAATTCAGTTGATGGCAAAGCAAAAGCTTAAGGGTTATTATGGTAACATATCAGAAAAGCAGTTTCGCCGTTACTATGATGAAGCATCCCGCCAAAAAGGTGATACCTCTCAAAACTTAATTGGTTTGCTAGAGTGCCGGTTAGATGCGGTTGTCTATCGAGCAAAATTTGTTCCGACGGTATTTGCGTCTCGTCAGTTTATCAACCATGGACACGTTGCAGTTAATGGCAAAAAAGTTACCATCCCGTCATACCAAGTAAAACTTGGTGACGTTGTAGAAGTGCGCCAAAAAGCTCGTGAAATTCCGCTCGTGATTGAGGCACTGACCCTTCCTGAGCGCGATGTTCCTGAATATATAGACATGGATCCAAAGAAAATGAGCGCATCTATGACCCGGGTGCCGTCTTTAGACGACGTCCCCTACCCAGTTCAGATGGAGCCAAACTTAGTTATCGAATTCTATTCCCGCTAGCCCTTAGTGGGATATCAGCATCACTCTGAAATATCTTTGCCGAGTGAACTAATCTCAAAGAAAAATATTGAAAGTGTGCGGCTTTGCCGAGAGGTCGCCACTTCTTTATGATCCAAAGATTAGATTATGGACCAGAAAAAACTTTATCAAAAACTTAGAAGTTTGTGCGAGGGAGAGACTGACCTGGTTACTCTTATGGCAACAGTTTCTTGTGAGGTATACTCATATGATAGTCGCTGCTCTTGGACGGGGTTTTATAGAGTAGTTGGGCCTGAGCTTCTAAAAGTAGGTCCATATCAAGGTGGCCACGGTTGCTTGAGAATACCGTTTAACCGGGGAGTTTGCGGCGCAGCAGCAAGAAGCGGAAAGCCACAGTTAGTTGGTAACGTTGAAACTTATCCTGATCATATTGCGTGCTCCTCGGAAACTAAGTCTGAGCTTGTCCTCCCTGTATATAATAAAAACAAAGAGTTAATCGCAGTTTTTGATCTAGATTCTGAAAAATTGAATGCTTTCAGTAATGAGGATGTCGACTTTTACGAAGGCTTGCTAACTGATATATTCGGCGTCGTCGCATAATGCTTTACGCCACTCTTCAAGTTTAAAGATACCTAAAGTAAAAGAATGAGCTTATCCACGGCCAAATACCGCATAATTGACTGCAATTAATCAATTTCAGGCCTCAACCATGAATTCAAATCATCTATCGGTTACCAATTGAAATGACAAATACCGAACGCTTCGACGCCCTATTAGAGACTATACAAGATTTCCCAAAAGATGGGATAGTTTTTAAAGACATTTCGCCTCTACTTCTGAATGCCTTCGGGGATTTTATTGATGAAATGTCAAATAGAATAACCGACTGGGGCAAGATAGACCATGTCGCAGGTTTAGAGGCCAGGGGCTTCCCTTTTGCAGCGGCTCTTGCTTACAAACATGGAAAGGGATTTTTGATGCTGAGGAAAGCAGGAAAATTACCTCCCCCCACTGTCCAACAAGCCTACGATTTAGAATATGGTAAAGCTGTTCTGGAGTGCAAACAAGGAACCGGTAGAGTTCTCATAGTAGATGACGTACTTGCCACGGGCGGCTCAATGTCGGCTAGCGTATCTCTAGTTCGCTTAGCGGGATACGAAGCTGTTGGCACACTTGCCGCAAGCCGCCTTACTTTCTTGAATCAAAAATTACCTCATGACCTAAACCATGATTGGATTTTAGAGATTTAGTCTTGAGCCTTTAAAGTATCCATAAATTTCTTCTTAACCCGATCATCAACGCCCACTGCAACTTTCTGTGCTCTTATAGTTCCATAAGGAGCAATCACAGATCGACCAATTTCTTCTCCATCGATAATTACGTCTACTGGATGTTCTTCGAAACTAAACAACTCCGGATTTGTAGCGCAAATTATAGCTAGTGGATCGTGCAAAAAACAGCCCTGCTCGCCTCTAACTCGCACATAAAAATCAATATAGAAATTAGCTATATCAGCTAAGAACTTACCCAAACGAGGAGCTTCTAAAGCTATCTGCAACATATCTTCGCGCGTTGCCCAAGTGCGATGGGTTGCATCAAGCCCCATCATAACAACTTCGCAATTTGCAGACATCACAATTTGCGCAGCGTGTGGATCGTTATAAAAATTTGCCTCTGCATAACTGGTTATATTGCCCCCCTCCCGGATTGATCCTCCCATCAGCACAATTTTTTTCACATTTTTTGCAAATGAAGAATCTCGCTGAATAGCAGTTGCGATATTTGTC
>CAXQZM010000009.1:0-4088 GCA_964228455.1 Alphaproteobacteria bacterium
AGACAGCGCGATCAGCTCGTGCCATAACCTCAACACTTCCCCTGCGCGTTGTAAGTCGCAGCATGCCTCCAGCGCTTACTCCTAAAGCTCTAAGGGTCTTTGGGTTAACCTGGACGATCGCCTCTGGCTCTAACGCGTCGAGAACCGTGGCGCGACGGGTCATGGACCCCGTATGCCAATGCTCTAATTGGCGCCCCGTTATCAATATAAATGGGTAATCCTTATCGGGTGTCTCATCGGGTGGTATTAAACCTGCAGGGGTGAATTTTGCCCGCTTGTTATCGCGGGGGAAACCATCCCCAAATACTATTGCTTGGCCAGGGTCTGATTCGCTTAAAGAAGGGTACGTTACAGCACCCTCGTTTTCGAGCCTTTCCCAAGTGATGTTATCAAGGGAGGTCATATTTTGCTTCATCTCTGCGAAGATCTCTTTTGGGTGTTTATAGCTCCAGTCTAAGCCTAACCGGTTAGCTATAGCGGTAGTGATTGCCCAGTCCTCGCGCGCCTGACCTGGCGGCGGCACTGCAGGCCTGCCCATTTGAACTTGCCGATTAGTATTGGTCACCGTTCCAGATTTTTCAGGCCACGCCGCAGCGGGAAGTATGATATCTGCGTAGCAGGCGGTTTCAGTTAGGAAAATGTCTTGAACAACCAAGCAGTCAAGTTTTTCTAATGCTTGCCTAGCGTGATCAACATCAGGATCTGACATGGCAGGGTTTTCTCCTAGGATGTACATTCCCTTGATTTTGTCTTCATGGATTGCGTCCATGATCTCTACGACCGTTAAACCCTTCTGGTTTGAAAAATCTTCTGAATCCCAAACATCAGTGAAAGCAGACCTTACGCCATCATCTGAAACTGGTTGATAATCTGGCAAGAACATTGGGATAAGACCTGCGTCTGATGCCCCCTGCACATTATTCTGTCCGCGAAGTGGATGCAAACCTGTTCCAGGTCGGCCAACTTGACCACACATCAAAGCTAGGGAAATAAGACAGCGAGAGTTATCAGTCCCATGGATATGTTGAGATATTCCCATACCCCAGAAAATCATTCCGGCTTTTGCACTTGCAAAAGTACGAGCGACGTCTCTTATTGTGTCAGCTGGTATTCCGCAGATTCTCTCCATTTTTTCTGGCGGGAAGCCTTTTAGGTGCTCACGCATTTGTTCCCAGCCTTCTGTAAACCTCGCTATATATTTCTCGTCAAAAAGATTTTCCTCTGAGATGACATGCATAATCGCATTTAACATCGCGACGTCGGAACCTGCCTTGAACTGTAACATATGCGAGGCATGTTTCTTGAGGCCAACGCCCCTCGGATCCATCACAATTAGCTTTCCACCTCGTTTCGCAAATTGCTTGAAGTAGGTTGCTGCTACTGGATGGTTTTCAACTGGGTTTGCACCAATAACGATCGCAACATCCGCATTTTCAACTTCATTGAATGTCGCAGTAACGGCGCCTGAACCAACATTCTCCATAAGAGCAGCAACGGACGAAGCATGACACAGACGGGTACAGTGATCGACATTATTGTGACCGAAACCCTGCCGAATTAATTTCTGAAAGAGGTAGGCCTCCTCATTCGAGCATTTGGCTGATCCAAAGCCAGCAACTGACTCTCCCCCCTGATTGGCCTTCAAGCTGCCAAGCCCTTCGCCGACTAAATCCAGTGCTTCATCCCATTCGACTTCCTCGAAATGAGTAGAAATATTGTTTGGGTCTACATTTAAGCCCTTGGGTGCATCTTTTTTGCGCTTTAGAGGCTTTGTGAGGCGATGCTTATGGTTTACGTAGTCAAAACCAAACCGGCCTTTGACGCATAGTCTTTGTTCGTTTGCAGGTCCTTGAGCTCCATCAACCCATGCAATTTTTTCATCTTTGATTTTAAAGTCAAGTTGACAACCAACTCCGCAATAGGGGCAAACTGATTTCACTGACTTATCATAGTCGGCGGAGTCACCTATTTCATTCATTCCAACGGCGCCAGCAGGCATTAAGGCGCCCGTCGGGCAAGCCTGCACGCACTCACCGCAGGCAACGCATGTCGAGTCACCCATTTTATCGCCGAAGTCGAATACTATTTCCGATCCCATACCCCGGCCAGCCATTCCAATTACTTCGTTGACTTGAACCTCTCGGCAGGCACGAACGCACAAGTTGCATTGGATGCAGGCGTCTAAATTTACGCGCATGGCTACGTGAGAGTCATCGAGTATCGGAGTGTTCAACTCATCCATCGCCGGGAATCGACTATCCATTACCTCATTTAATCCAGCCATTTCCCAAAAATGTGAAGACTTATCGTGAGCTGATTCTTTGTCTGGCTGATCAGCTAGAAGAAGTTCAATAACTAGTTTGCGGGATTTTTTGGCTCGATCGGTAGACGTTTTTACTATCATACCTGGTGTCACAGTTCGAATACACGACGCGGCTAAAGTACGCTCGCCTTCAATCTCAACCATGCATGCTCGACAATTTCCGTCAGGTCTATAACCTGCCTCATCAGCGTGACATAAGTGGGGAATGGAAGTCCCACAGCGTTTTGCAACGCTCCAAATTGTCTCACCTTCGCGAGCATTAACGGTTTCGCCATCTAGAACGAAACTCACCGACTTGATGCGTTCAAGCATTACCTAACTTCCTCATTGAAGTATTTCATGGCTGATTTGATTGGATTAGGAGCTGCTTGACCGAGCCCGCAAATGGATGCTTCGGCCATAACCTCACACAGATCACTTAAGAGTTCCTCATCCCAGGTATCCTGCTCCATTAGAGTTACGGCTTTTGCACAACCGGTGCGACACGGCGTGCACTGACCACAACTCTCATCTTCGAAGAATTTCAGCATATTAAGGGCTGCAGCTCTGGCACTATCTTTGTCAGACAGAACCACAACAGCTGCTGAACCTATAAAAGTTCCAAGAGGCTGAAGCGTGTCGAAATCCAATGGAACATTTGCAATAGAAGCTGGCAAGAGCCCAGAGGATGGCCCCCCTGGTTGATACGCCTTGAAGGAATGTCCATCTAGCATGCCACCAGCTGCTTCAATAATATCTGTGATCGTGGACCCAGCGGGTAGCAAGTGCACGCCGGGTTCTTTTACTCTGCCAGATACAGAATATGACCTTAACCCTTTACGGCCGTTTTTCTCTACCTTGGATAGGATTTCTGGCCCTTCTCTCATTATCCGGGCAACCCAGTGAAGAGTTTCAACATTGTGCACAAGGGTAGGGCGTCCGAACAAGCCAACTTGTGCAACGAATGGCGGTCGATGCCTGGGTAAGCCACGCTTACCTTCAATTGACTCTATCATGGCGCTCTCCTCTCCACAGATATAGGCACCAGCACCTCTTCTAACTTCAATGAACCCTTTGGACACTATTTTTCGGCTTTCCAGAGCTCTGATTTCACGGTCTAAGATTTCCAAGATAGCTGGGTATTCATCGCGCATGTATATATACGCTTTTTCTGCTTCTATTGCCCAAGCTGCAATGAGGGTGCCTTCGAGAAAGAGATGCGGCGTGCGCTCAAGGTAGAAACGATCTTTAAATGTTCCAGGCTCGCCCTCGTCGCCATTAACGGCTAGATAGCGAGGCCCTTGATTCATGCGCACGAAAGACCACTTCTTGCCAGACGGAAATCCCGCCCCCCCAAGGCCTCTAAGGCCGGATGACAGAATAATGTCTTGCACCTGATCCGGATCTTTCGATCCATTTCTGAGCTCCTCTAAGGCCTGATACCCTCCATTTTTAACATAATCTTCTATGCTTTCATATGCAGGTATGTGAGCGTTGATATCATCGGCAGAAATTGCACTAATAACTTTATCTGATGTAGCGTGATCTATGTGATTATGACCGATTTCAAGGGTTGGAGCGACATTGCATCGCCCCATGCATGGGGCTCGCAGGACCCTTACTTTAGAGGGGTCTAAGTTGATTTCTAATTGCTCTTTCAAGTTTTGGGCGCCTGCAAGTTCACACGACAGGCTGTCACAGACCCTAATTGTTAAACCTGGTGGTGGATCCTCTCCCTCCTTTACAACATCAAAATGAGCAGAAAAAGTTGCTACTTCGTAAATTT
>CAXQZM010000010.1:0-5395 GCA_964228455.1 Alphaproteobacteria bacterium
GTGGGATATTCCCGCTGAGCCTATTTTGACTCTTGAGGAGGCGATCAAGGATGAACAACTCATAACTCGAGGTTATTATAAAAGCACTTCTGAAAATTCAGAGGTACGTTTGCCTTCTGCCCCCTTTCAAATGAGCCAAGGTGGACCAGTAATTAACAAAGCTCCACCGACCTTAGGTCAAGACAGTAGAGAAGTACTAAAGGCGATCGGCATGAATGAAAATGAAATTGATCTGCTTTTTTTGGAGAGGATAGTGGAGTGATGCTCGAGTTAACTGCCGTTCCTTTGTACACACTTCCAGAATCTTTTCGACATCGTGGTAAACCGTCTCCCTGGGCAGAGATGACGCGGCCAGGACATAAAATGCATTCATTTCTTGAAGGTGCATTCTTTGACGTAGACCAAAATCTTTGGCTTTCCGATGTGCCCTACGGGCGCGTTTTTCGAATATCACCAGAAGGTCACTGGGAGGTGATGCATAAAATAGATGGAGAGCCTCACTCGATGCGGATTACTAAAGACGGGAGGCATATTGCTGTCGATCACAGGCATGGCCTGATCGAATTTACGGGATATGATAGTTTCAAGGTTTTGAGCGATGGTATTGATAATCAACCGTTTCTAGGTCTCTCAGATATGTGCCTTGATGATGATGGAAGCTTATGGTTTACAGATAGTGGCAGGAGTTCCATTAGTAATCCAAGTGGTCGTGTTTATCGTCTATGTCAAAAGGGAACTCTTAGATTGTTAATTGATTGTGTGCCTTATTCGAATGGTATTTGCCTGTCTCATGATAGAAATTTGGTTTATGTAGCTGCTACCCGTACAAATCAGGTTTGGCAATTTTCCTCAAGGCTTCCAGAAGTTGGCCATCCTATGGTAGGTACTTTCATTCAACTTTCTGGTGGTTTAGGCCCGGATGGTTTGGCTAGCAACTCTTTGGGATGGTTAGCAGTTGCTCAAGCACAAGCAGGGCGTTCCTATTTGTTTGATAAAGTTGGAGATAGACTTGCTGAGATCAGATTGCCCAAAGGACTTTGGACAACCTCGGTAGCATTTCATCCCAATAATGATCGGTTATTATATATAATTGATGCGGAGCATGCTTCAGTTTTCAGTTGCGTAATTCCAGTTTGAGTAGGGAAATGAAAAAAGAGAATTTATTTGGGTATGTACCGGCAATAGCAACACCCTTTAATAAAAAGGGTGAAATAATGGAAGATGCTTTCGTTGATTTATTCGAATTTCTTATAGAACGCGGTGCGACATGCGTCTGTATTGCAGGTGATAATGGAGAAAGCTGGTCACTGTCCGCTGAAGAGCGAGGGCGCCTCGTCCGCGTGGCAAAGGATACTTCTCGGGGCCGTGTCCCAATTATGATGGGCATTTCTGCACCGACAATTGATGCTTCACTATCCTACATTAGAGCCGCGGAAGAAAACGGCGCAGATGTGTTGCTATCTATGCCGCAAACCTACGTCTTAAAAGCTTCTGACGCAGAATTAATGGCGAGATTTGATAAAGTATCCGAGGCAACTAATAAGCCTCTTGTTCTATACAATTCACCGCGTCGAATGGGTTTCTCACTAACAATCGATCAGACTGAAACCCTACTGAACAATCACCATGTAATAGGGATCAAAGAGAGCCAGCGCGATTTTTTCTATCATACGCATGTGCTCGAACGACTTGGCGATAAGATGTCGGTAATGACGGGTCCATGTCATTATATCATGCCAGCTTTTGGTTTGGGTGCGAAAGGTTTTATCGCCACTGGTCCTGAATTCACAGATTTGCTTCCTTCAGAAATGGCATCTGTTGGGCTTGATAAGCCAGGTGAAATCTATCGTAAAACACATTATCAGTTAACGGTACTTTATGAGCTATTGATGGGTACCGCAACTTGGCCAGCCGCATTTAAAGCGGCACTTAATTTAATTGGTCAGCCAGCTGGTATGCCCCGTGATCCGGTACTGCCGGCAACAGATGCCGATATTGATAAAATCAAGCGCTGCTTTGATAACTTAGGTATTCAATACGTATGATACGCCTTATTCCCGATAGCGTTAGCCAGATTGAGCGCGCAGAAGAGATTTGTTTCAAATTTGATGGTCAACAAATAAAAGCTCATAAAGGCGAAACAATTTTGGTCGCGCTGATGAAAAACGGTATAAACCATTTGCGTGATGCGCCAATGGATGGCAAGCCACGCGGAGCTTTTTGCTGTATGGGTCTATGTCAGGAATGCGTTGTTAAAGTCGATGGAAAGTTGGTCGAAAGTTGTGAGACGATAGCGACCGATGGACTGATTGTCCAATCTTTGAGGCACTAGATCATGATTGAGACCTGCGATGTCGCAATAATTGGTGCTGGTCCTGCCGGAGCAAATGCAGGTATTATGGCGGCTAGCCAAGGTTGCCATACAATCATCATAGACGAGCAAGCAATGCCTGGTGGCCAGATTTGGCGTGCCAAAAGTGAGGCTATTAAATCGGCTCCTATGACGCCGGAAATTATCGATGGGGATAAGCTCCGCGTATCCATAGCCGAAAGCAATTTAACACACATTGCTAACGCTAGGGTTTGGCAAATAGAGCGGGAATTAGACGAGTGGGTTCTTCATTTCATTATAAATGGGCGCTCAGAAAAAATTGGAGCTAAGGTGCTCATTTTAGCCACGGGAGCGCGAGAATATGTTCAACCAACACCGGGATGGACCTTGCCTGGCGTTATTGGATTGGCGGGGGCAACCGCATTGATGAAACGAGATCTGCTCACACCTGGCAAAAGAACTGTTGTCTCTGGAACGGGACCATTGGTATTCTTTGTAGCAAGCGAGATACGACGTCTTGGTGGTGAGGTAGCTGCAATTGTAACGCCAAATAGTCGTGCTGACTGGCTTCGTGCGTTGCCTTCCATGTCGTACCGTATAGACCTTCTGAGGCGTGGTTTCGTTTGGGTTGCAGATCTTCTGCTAGCCGGCATTCCAATCTTTTGGCGTCATGCTATAAAACAGATTGATGGAGAAACCAAAGTTCAGTCGGTGAAAGTCACCAAGTTAGGCAATGATTGGTCACCGAAAGGTCCAGCCCATTTGTTAGAAGCAGACAGTGTTTGCCTAGGGCATGGGTTGCAAGCTGCAAGTGAAGCTTCTCAACTTTTGGGTATCGACGTAAAATATCAACTTGAACTAGGTGGGTGGGTGCCAGAAGTTCAGGAAGACGGTAGTACGAAAATTAACGGACTATTTATCTGTGGTGATGGAGCTGGTATTCGAGGTGCGGCAGCAGCAGAAATTCAAGGGAAATTAGCAGGACTTTCTGCTGCGAAATCTATAAGGCCTGAGGTCAATTCCTCAAATTCGGCACTGCTGAATAGCTATCGACGAGCATCAAGGTTTGGAATGGCAATGACTGGTTTAAGTATACCGCGGAAGGGCTTTCAAAAATTGATAACGCAAGAGACAATCGTGTGCAGATGTGAGAGTCTGCTGCGCTGTGATATCGAAAACGAGATCGAAACAGGCGCGGCTACTACCAATGCTGTCAAATCTGGATCGAGAGCGGGGATGGGGCCGTGCGGTGGAAAATACTGTCAGTCAACTATAGCCAAAATAATAGCTGATAGGGAAAATCAGTCTGAAGAAAAAATTGCACCCCCCACACCTAGACCTCCTTTGCGGCCTGTTTCGGCATCTGCGCTTTCAGGCGAGTTTGAATATACAGATTTACAAATACCGAAACCCGCTCCGCTATGACTGAGACTTATGATTTAGCCATCGTTGGCGGTGGAATTATGGGCTGCAGTACCGCATTACGACTTGCTGAAGATGGTATGAAAACAATTGTTTTAGATCAGGGGGATTTAGGGCAGGGTGCATCAGGGGTAAATGCGGGAACACTATCGCTGCAGATCAAGCGCGTGCAGCTTATGCCATACGCGCTTAAGGGCCATAGTGAATGGGAAGCCATGGGCGAGGCCGTTGGATTTAAAAAGACGGGTGGTTTTACGCTTGCTTTTACGGAACATGAGGCTGAACTTTTGTACGAACGTCAGGCTTTGAAGGCCGATGCGGGCGCACCGATTACATTTGTGTCCAATAATGCACTGCGAGCTGCGGAGCAAAATCTCAGCCATAAAGTTCTGGCCGCAAGTTACTGTCCTGAAGATGGTTACGCAAATTCATCACTCACCGGTCAATATTATCGCTTACGTTTAAAAGAGAACGAAGTGCAGTTTCGTGAGAAATGCAATGTTAAATTAATCACTAGAAATAGCTCTGGCTTCAATTTAACAACTTCCTGCGGCACTGTCCACGCAACGCGTCTGCTTTTAGCAGCAGGGGCCTGGCTTAAACCCATAGCTGCTCATCTAGGTGTTGATTTGCCGGTCCGTGCGCGTGTCAATACTGTGTCTGTGACAGAGAGAATGCCTCCTCTCATATCCAGTATCGTCGGTCACGCAACTGGACTTTTAACCATGAAACAGAAAAGCAATGGTACAATTCTCATTGGTGGCGGATGGCAAGGACAGGGAGTTCCGCAAGATGGACGCGGGAATGTTACAGCAAAAACGCTGATCCCAAATCTATCCCTTGCACAACATGTGTTGCCAGAGCTTTCAAATGCGCGTGTGACACGTAGCTGGGTTGGCTTCGAGGCAAATGTACCAGATTTTTATCCACTTGCTGGTGCTTTGCCGGGCATTGAAAATGCTTTTGTGCTGGGATGTGTAAGGGGAGGTTATACAATTGGCCCTTACATGGGTAGATTAATGGGTGACTATATTCTTGGGCAAGAGCCGGAATTGCCTTTGTTTGACCCAGGACGTGAGTTTAGTGAGGTATGATTATGAAGAATAAGGTTGAAGAACTGTGCCGTTTAGATGGGAAGGTAGCTATTGTTACTGGTGGTGGATCTGGGATCGGAAGAGCTACTGCAAAGGTTTTTGCAGATGCGGGTGCGAAAGTAGTTGTAACTGGACGTCGTAATGATCTCATAAAAAGTGTGGCCAATGAAATAAATGGACACGCTATAGCTTGCGATGTTTCAAATCATGCACAGGTTAAACACGTATTCAGTGAGGCTCTTAAAGTCTTCGGAAAGGTGGATGTGTTAGTGAATAATGCCGGTGGCCCAGGTCCAATCGCTCAGGTAGCAGATGTTGACATGAATGCTTGGGTTGAGTGTCTCACCATCAACTTGGTTGGGGCCATGCATTGCCTCCAAGAAGCCGCTAAAATTATGATTGCGCAAGAAGCGGGGTCCATAATAAATATGTCATCGCTTATGGGAGTGCAGGGTTATCCAATGCGCTCTGCCTATGTAGCAAGTAAATTTGCTTTGGTTGGCGTAACGGAAACAATGGCCAGAGAACTTGGTAAATATAATGTGCG
>CAXQZM010000011.1:0-6254 GCA_964228455.1 Alphaproteobacteria bacterium
AAAAGCCTTTATCGTGTTGACATCACCTTTAGCTACTGCAACGTTACTAAGCTCAATCCTGTCGAGCAGAGCTTTAGCCTGTTCGATCGATTGTGCGAGGTGCCATGGGAAAATTGACAACGTCTTTAAAAAGGCAGGATCCAGCAAAGCAGATATCCCTGATTTTGGTATGCGCTTCGCTCCCACAACATTTTTACCATGCTGTCGATATTTCACGAGAGGCTCGTCGATGTAGTGCGAATGACCAAATACGCTGGCACATAATGCGAGCCAATGATCATGCATGACCACCTCCTTGGGAATCGGACACGCTATCTCCAAAAGTTGCCTGTTAAAACAACAAGTGCAACCAGTAACAACATTCTGATACAACAAGCGCTCGAGTGGTTGGGTCTGTGGGTCAGGCAGTCCCTGGTAGTTAGCAAAAGAAGTACTAACCGTCTCTCCTTGCTCGTTTACAACGGTCAAATCAGAGAATCCAAGTAGTGGATTGTCCTTGAAAGCCGCGAACTCCTTCAAAGAGTCCAGCATAACGGCAGAAGTCTCCACCTTTTTTTGAGAGCCATATATCATCGTGGTCACTTAATAAAAAGACGTCAGAAGAACTGTCTAATGCTAATTTAAAAAGGTTTCTAAAATTTGAGTGGAGTCCATGAGCCTCTGCTGCGTTTGACCGGCTATCGATTCGAATAGAATGCCCGTAGTCGTCAATGAGAAGTTCCAATATTTCGTTCGTGGCATCGACTGAATGATCATCCGAAATAATGATCTCATGCGGTGGCAATGTCTGACTTACAATCGAATGCAATTGAATTTTCAAAAATCGCTCGCTGTTGAACGTTGCCAGAAGTATGCCGATTTTTGAATTTGTACGGGTCATTATAGACTTTCGGTTTCAACGATGACAGCGTCTCGGATTACTGATGATCAGTGGCCCTGTATGACCAACGAGACGAGTTGTTCTTCTAATTTTCACAGCAAACTGATGACCTGATTAAGCGAATCCACGGAGATAGCCGAGGACAATTGTGGACTAAATCTATACGCAACCAGAGTTTTGAGACCTGCATTTTGTCCAGCTTGGAGATCAGATTCCTTATCACCAACTATTAGTGACTTAGACAAATTTATAGAGTGGTGGGCCGCTGCCTGAAGCAACATACCCGGCTCGGGCTTCCTATTTTTACTGATAACTTTATATCGGCCTATACCGTGTTTATGATGATATGGGCAGTAGTAGACGCCATCGATATTAGCACCACGCACCCGAAATTTTTCAAGCATCCATTGGGTCAGCAACTCAAACTCTTTTTCTGTATAAAACCCACGTCCGATCCCAGCTTGATTGGTTACCACACAAACCACGTAGCCTAGTTGATTTGCTGACCTAACCAGGTCGAATATCCCATCAATAAATTGGAAATCGCGTTGCCTGTGGACGTACCCATGATCAATATTAACTACCCCGTCTCGATCTAAAAAAAGTGCGGGCTGCAATTCTAGTAGCCTGAACTGAACATTGATTGAGCACGGTAATAATCCTGCGGAGTGCCTATATCGATGAAGACACCTTTGGATTCATTGAAGATGAAATCGGTTTTTTCCACAGCGGCTGCCAAGTAGTCGGTCTCAAAGGAAAAGGCCTCATTGCTATCAAATTGTACCAATTGCTCAACTTGCAACACGTAGCATCCTCCGTTTATGAAGCCAGGTCCACTACAGCCCTTTTCTAACAGTTTCTTTACAAATCCGTCACCCACTGTGAGGCTTCCATAACGACTGGCATCCTCCACCTGCCGACCCACGACAATTGGTTTTTTGTGTTTTTCCCACAGATTAGCGAGTTGGCTATGATCTACCTCTAAAAAAGTGTCTCCATTGAAAACAAACGCATGATCAGTTTCACACCTCTCCAGAGCCAACTTAATAGCCCCGCCTGTACCCAGCGGCGTAGCCTCGCGCACGTAGGTCAGCGGCAGACCTTGATATTGGTCACCAAAATACTGAGCAATCAACTCTGCTTTATACCCAACCGAGATCAGCACGCGATCATAACTGGCTTTCAGTAACGACCGAAGCAAAAGCTCCAAAAATGGCTTCCCAGCGACTGGTGCAAGAGGCTTAGGAACATCGGCAACCACTGAACGTAGTCTCGTTCCTTTGCCTCCAGCGAGGATAATCGCCTCTTTCACTTATTAACGCCGAATATCTGTTCTTCAACAAAGCCGCATATGATATGTCCAAGAATAGCGTGGCCCTCTTGTATCCGCGGGGTATCATCGCTGGGAACTTCGAGCGCAATATCGCACATATCGACCATCAATCCCTTGCGATTGCCAGTCATACCAATGGTTACGACGCCCCGACTTTTTGCTTCTTCCAATGCCGCTAAGATATTTGGTGAGGTGCCTGAGGTTGAGTACGCAATGAAGACATCACCAGCCGCGGCATGCGCCTGAATTTGTCTTGCAAATAAGCGGTCGTATCCGTAATCGTTTCCAATAGCAGTCAGAATCGACGTATCAGTGGTTAATGCTATAGACGGCAATCCCGGGCGATCAAATGCGAAGCGACTAACAAACTCGCCCGCAATATGCTGAGCATCAGCAGCACTCCCACCATTCCCCGCAAGTAACACTTTCCTTCCTAATTTTAGACACTCGGTGCAAGCCTCGGAGGCTTGGTTTAGACGCTCTATCAACAGGCGGTCGGATACTAAAGCATTTAAAACTGACGTGGCCTGCGCTAGCTGGCCTGCTATGTAGCTACTCATCAATGTGCTCCCTGAATTCATTAAGCCGAAACCTCTATGGTCGCCAAGCTTGGCAACCTTGCTGGGTGAAGTGACAGTTACTGACTTGACCATCAAATTTATCGAGCGCTCTGACAACGTCCATTCGTTTCTCATTGGGCGCAAAAATCAACATAAAACCACCACCGCCCGCGCCCGAAACCTTTCCAGCTAATGCTCCTGCTCCAATGGCAGCATCATAAACCTTGTCTATCTCCGAGTTTGACACGGTTTTGGCAGACTGTTTTTTAGCGGTCCATCCACGAGTCATAGATTTGACAAACTCATCAAAGTCGCCTTTGAGCAAACTTTCTTTCATTATCAATGCTTCTCTCTTGATCGCGTGCATAGCCTCCAACGAACTTTTCACACCTCCCGAAATATTTTGACTCTGGTCGGCAATAATTTTTGCGGATTCTCTGGAGACGCCAGTAAAATAAAGAATCAAGGAGGCCTCTAACTCACATACAATCCAATTCTTGATTCTCAATGGATTTACGATCGTTTTGTCCTCAGCAGAAAACTCCATAAAGTTTATGCCACCGAATGTCGCAGAGTATTGATCTTGGCGGCCTCCTTTAAGACCGCAATCTTCCCGTTCAATTTGGAAAGCTAATCTTGCAATATCGTAATCATCCAACGGGAGATTCATGAGTTCAACAAAGGCTTTCACCATAGATACGACCAAAGTAGACGAAGACCCCAGGCCCGATCCTGGAGGTGCGTCACAATAAGTACTCATATCGACCGGTAATTTCTTACCACCGTTAAATTCATCCATCATCCGGCAATAAACAGCCCGATGGAGATGCAGTTCACCTTCTACCTGCAGATCATCAGATGGCATAAAATGTTCAGAAGTCTTTTGATCGCTTGCGGTGAACTTTGCCGATGAATGTTTGCCTAGGGTCCTTAGGCAGGTGTACGCATACCGGTCAATGGTGGCGTTCAAAACATACCCGCCGTGCTGGTCGCAAAAAGGAGAAACATCGGTACCGCCGCCCGCCAACCCAAGGCGAAGTGGTGCTCTAGATCTTACTAACGTCATAGGTTCACCGAATAGCCCAAATTAGCGATTCAAGGGGACGTTGCCGTGCTTAATCTCCTCCCGCCAGTGATCCAGCAAATCTTGCAACATCTGCCTCACGGGTATAGCCGGTTTCCAGTCAATAATGGATCGAATCTTGGCGTTATTAAACATTTGATAATCCGCATCGATGGGGCGTAATCGATTCTCGTCAGTCTCCACCGCAATACCTTCGACCATGCTCATGCTCTTTAAAAGATCAATCACTTCCGTCAATGGAAATGCCTCCTCTCCGGCAATATTAAAATATTCACCTGGCGCAATTTTACCTTTACCCGCAGCCTCCATAAGGAGGTGATAGGCTCTTACGGCATCTCTCGTATCCTGAAAAGTTCGCACGCTTGCCAGATTCCCGACCTTAATGACCGGCAATTGCAATCCCGCTTCTATCAGCGCTATCTGCTTCGCTACGGTGCTTTCAAAGAACACATCACTTCGACGGGGTCCTGAATGTGTTCCCATCCGAGTCACAAACGTTTTGATACCGTATGCTTCTCCGTAAAATTGGCCTAAATAGTCTGTTCCAATTTTACTTATACTGTACGGGCTCGCACCATGAAAAGCGGAATCTTCCGCCAAGGAAGAACCAGATGCAGCCCGACCGTATACCTCGCTTGAGGAACAAACGTGCACCACTGGATCAAACGAGCTTCGCTGCCGTACGTACCGAATAGCCTCAAGCAAGTTCGCAGTGCCAATTATATTAGTTTGCAAAGTTTCTATAGGTATGTCGAATGATGTTTTAGGAAAAGATTGTGCTGCAAGGTGAGAAATATATTCTGGCTTAACTTTGTCAATTATCTTCAACAAGGAACCAAAATCGTTTAGATCACCGTATTCAATAAATACCCTATCACTACTATTAATCCGAGAACTGAGATGAAAGATGTTATTAAGAGGCTCTTGCCATCGCATCAACCCAAAGACATCCAAATTAGTATGTTCCAATATAAAGTCACAAAGCTGTGACCCAACCTGGCCCGTAATGCCAGTAATAAAAATAGAACTCAAAATCACCTCACTTCTAATAAATTAATTTGGTGCACTTCTAGAGCCTTTGTCACGCTAAGGGGCGACCTTTCCAGTAAAGATTTTAATATATCAGACTGCAAATTGATGACACGTGGTCGATTGTCAAAAAAACCTTCCGGAGGCTCTGATTCTTTTATTTTTAATTGGGTAAGCAACGCTGCACTGTAGGCTTTCGCAAGATCTAAGCGAGACAAGCATTCAGGGCCACCAAAATTTATTACCGATTCTGAAGTTTGTCCCCATTTAGACATCAAGTTGAGAATCCCAAACACCACATCTTCTCGATGGATCACCGACCTTGAGAGTGCATCAAAAACCATAGCATCGGTGTTGTTCGCGGCACAGTCTGCTAAATATTTCGTAAACTTGTCGTTGTCTGAATAAACGTAAGAAAGTCTTATAGACTTAAAGTTTTTCAGTCCTAAAAAAAGCGCTTCTATACTGGCCTTCATTTCGGCGTAGCGACCGACAGGATAACACTCTGCGGTCTCTTGCAGGCAACCAGGTTGGTCTCCATAAACAGTATCTGAGGAAAAAAATATTACTCGTGCTCCCCTTGCTATTGCACCCTGCAAAAATTTAGAGGCTCCATTTACATTTACCTCAAACGCATCAGAAGCGGGATCCGAACACAAATCTGGGGACGAAATAGCTGCCGCATGTAAGATAAAATCTCCGTGTTTGATTTGTTTGAAATCAAAAGAAGGCGTATCCATTAAGTCCAGCACAACCGACCCTAAACGATGGTCACGAGAGGTAACTATTAGCTCAATATTCAAGGCGTCTGAATACTCTATAATTCGTTTGGCTATGTAGCCGTTTCCACCGATCAACCAAACCCTTTGACCTCTCAACGCGTGCAAAGCTTTATTCGGATAAAAATCTTTGATCATTTCGTCGCCACCCAATTCTAGGAGGGTAGATTCAAGGTTTGAAGAATATCGCCTAGAAGTTTTTTAGATGCAGTATTGCCCCAGAGAGATTCTGCTGTGGCGAGGCCAGACTCACTAACGTTATTCCAAAGCTCTTCGTCCTGCATTAACAACTTTATAGCCTTCACAAATTCCTCAACATCGTCTGCAACAAGCACATCAATACCTGCTTTCAGATTCATACCCTCAACGCCAATGGTTGTGGAGACGACGGGCAAGCCTGCGGCCAATGATGTTCCGATTTTCCCCTTAATACCGGCGCCATACCTGAGAGGCGCGACCGATAATACAACTCGATCCATTAGGGCATGGAGATCGTCAACAAAACCTAGTATTTCTACATCATCGCATGCGAGAGCCTTAATATCTTCAGGAGCATTACTTCCTGCTGCGAGGAATTTCACTCCGCTAC
>CAXQZM010000012.1:0-12073 GCA_964228455.1 Alphaproteobacteria bacterium
AAACCTAATAAGTAGATAAGATCTCTCTAAACGATATACCAAATGGCGCGGGATGGAGCAGCCCGGTAGCTCGTCAGGCTCATAACCTGAAGGTCGTAGGTTCAAATCCTACTCCCGCAACCAAACCTAAGAAAATAAATACAGTTACTTAAGACCTTTAGCGCTATACGTATGATAGAGCGCAGCAGAAACATTGTCGCGTTTGTTCGTTGCTACGTTACAAAAAAGAAATTAAAGACTTCAAATTCGATCTTGGGCTTCAGACTGCCAAGCGCGACCTTCAGTATCTGTAACTCGCCGCTTAAAATACTTGCTAGGTACTCAGCGCTTCAACAATGCAATCAAGACCATCAGTGAGTGCAGCTGGACCGGGTTGCAAAATAAGGGGAGACTTGATTTCTTTGATGCGCCCATTTTGGATGGCTGGAATAGTATCCCAGCCTGGCCGGTTTGCAATTTTCTCTGGTCGAACTTTCTTGCCGCACCATGATGCGAGGATGACATCTGGGGCAGCCGCGATAACCTCATTTGATGTGACAAATCGATCTTTAGCTGCGGCTTGATTAGCATAATTTGGAAAGATATCAGTGCCGCCAGCAATTTCTATGAGCTCAGAAACCCATTTAATACCTGAGATCATAGGATCGTCCCACTCCTCAAAATACACTTTAAGAGGTAGTCGACCCTCTGCTTGGGTTCTGACAGTAGCCAATCTAGATTTGTATTGGTTTACTAATTTGATAGCCTGCTGCTCTTGGCCAACGGTCGCTCCAAGATGTTGAATCATAGCCAGTATGCCAGCGATATCCCGCTGATTATACGTCATTACTGTTATGCCAGCTTGGATTAATGAAGAGGAAATTTCGGCCTGCAAATCAGAAAATGCTAGGACAAGATCAGGAGATAATGCAAGAATTTTGGGAATATCTGCCGATGTGAAAGCCGAAACACGAGGCTTTTCCTTGCGAACTTGTTTAGGGCGAACGGCATAGCCTGATACCCCGACAATTCGATCTTGTTCGCCTAGTAAATAGATGGTTTCTACTGTTTCTTCTGTAAGGCAGACTATGCGTTCTGGTGGATATACCCTCATTTTCAGTCAGACTTGTAATACCCTACAACATCACCTTCTGTCGTAACCCCCAAGCCGTTCAATAGCCTGTTTACATAATTGAAATAACCAATGATTTGATTAGCTTCTAAAATTTCACCGTCGCATATACCTGCTTCTTTAAGCATATCCACATCAGTTTTGCATATCTTGCCTGGAGCTAGTGTAAGTTTTTCTGCATAACGTAATAGTGCGAGTTGTGCTCCATCAAACGCGTTCTCCGGTGCTTGAATTTTAAATGCTGCTTCAATCTGTTCAGCTTTTTGAGGATCTGCCATTAGATGACAGGCATTTGCCCAATGGTTTGCATAAGAGTAGGGGCAATTATTTAGTGTCGACACATAAGAGCTGATCACTTCCTGAAACCACGTTGGAATAGTATTTTTATCATCATGAAGGCAGGCCCTATATAAAACAACATGTCCTGTCATTGTGCTTGGTCTCAAAGAATGCACTCGCATTACATTATCGACCGTTCCATGTGGTGTTCGAGCGAAGTCTAGAGCTTTTGCTAGCGTCTCATCTGCTTCATCATCTGAAATCATTTTTATCCACGCAGACATGGTGTTCTCCTTTATAAATAAATCAGCTAATCTTGTAGTAATACCAAATTAGTGGACTACTAGCTATTTTCTCTGTCAATCAATCGCTGTAGTTTTAAACGAAAAAGCTTTGCGCCTGCGTCAAGTCCAAGATCAATATTGGGTGTTTTCATCCCATCCATTCCCTTTTGGACAGCCTCAAGGATAACTTTGTCTTCCAAAAACGCTATCTTGGCGCCGGCATTCATCTTTTCCGATATCGTTATGTCATCAGGGTCGGTATTGCGATGCTGAAACCAAATGTATTGTGTGCTGTCTTCATCAATTGGCGTCATGAAGTTATACGAAATATTTAAATAGGTTTTGTCGACCTCCGGTTTACCAGGGCCTCCTGTCCCTGGTGGCGTATACACTGACTTATTTAGAGCAATACCAGGAATAAACATTTCATAGTGTTGTTTGCGATCGCAATTACCTTCAAATTTAACCAAATCCTTATAATAGGGTGAAGGTGGTTGATCATAAATCCATCTGGAAACAATAACTCCGTTTTCCGTCTTTTCTAGATCAAGCGGCTGGTCGTCTGTTCCTCCTCCAGCAAACGAATTTACATGTACCCAAGCAACATGGCTTGGATCCAAAAGATTATCAACAACCCAAAGATAATTACAGTCTATTGTGAGCATTCCACCATCTGTGTAGCCCCACTTGGGATTGTCAAAATTCTCTATTTTGAATATTTCGTCAGGGTTTGCTTTATCAGGATCCCCCATCCATATCCAAAGCAGCCGATAGCGATCAATAACTGGATAGGATTTCACTACAGCACGCTTTGGAATATTTTTTTGTTGAGTGGGTGCTGCAACACAGGAGCCAGATCCATCAAAAGTGAGACCATGGTAGCCACAAACCACATTGTCTTCGTCTAGTTGTCCCAAAGATAATGGAACTTTTCGGTGTGGGCATGCATCTTCCAATGCGACGGCTTTACCATTTTTTTGGCGATAAAAAACAATATTCTCACCTAATATTTTTTGTGGGCTTAATTGGTTTTTATAGTCGTTGCTCCAGCCAGCAACGTACCAGCAGTTCTTTAAAAACATCGCCTATTCCCATTTGAGTTGTGCAAAGCTGCGCGTAGTTTGATGAATAAAACACTAATATGGTAGTCAGGTTTAGTCTATAGCTCTCTAGTAAGACTTAAAGGCAAGATTCGATACAGTTTTATTTTAGTTGATAAATATAAAAAAGATTTTTTATCTCGCTAGCGAATATTACTTGAAAGACAAAACTCCATTTTCCCCTAGCCCAATTTCTTTAGCAGGGTTTGCAAAAGCATGTGCAAGAGAAGGGTAGTCTTTTATTAAATCTTTTCCGTTAGGCAAGCGTTCAGGATGCAACCTTCCATTATCCCAAATTTTCTTATCATCGACTGAAATGGTTGGGTCAACGATATTAAGTGAAATTTCACCAGGTGGATCTTCACCGCAGGTATGAAAGTGCAAAAGCCGTGGATTGCCAAACGCGGCACCACTCCACCGCTCAAAACTTTTTGATGCTGGAAATTTAAATGAGCATGATGGGTGCATACCAGCATGCCAAGAATGAACATAATACGGATTAACTCCATATTTTTTGGCAACAAAATTATAATGTTCTTTTGCAGTAGTTATATCTTCAACATCTCCGCGAAAATCTAATATTTCATTTCCAGAAAAATCAACGAACAAGGTTTTTTTTAATTCGCAAGCATATGGGGAATAGTACTGTGACCCCGTTCCTACTAAAAATCCGTTCTGGGCAATGCAACCACTAAAATTTACTGCAGGCAAAGGGGAAAATATAGACATAGGGAAACGCTTTATTGTTACATCACTGGGTTCTTTGTCAAAACCTTTCACATATCCAAAAAAATCACTTCCTGCAGGGCAAGTCACATGAATAGCATCTGCCTTCATCATGAAATTATTGATTTCGACCTTCAAAGCTTCGAAACCTTTGTAATCAGCGATACCAAATTGAGACGCCAGCATATCGCTATCGATAGCGTAGCTTATGATTTTATTTCTATTTTGTGTATCGGTTCGAAATCTGATTTGGTCTCCTAATCGTGCTATAAAAAGAGTGTGATCTACTGACGAAGTAGCTTCAATTAAATCTGTGGTTGGTGCTTTTACGTCCGGGTCAAATTCAATTGGGAAAAACCTAACTAAGAATCCAAGAGCTTTGGCATGTTCTGAAATCAGCCAATGTAGGTTTGCGTCATAATAATTTTGGTCAATTTTTTCGTGTACAACTAAAAGAGTATCGCCAGGCTCACCTTCAGCACATTGAAAGAGTAGGTTTTCAACAGCTGCTCTCGCTTTTTCTTCAAGTTGTTCCACGATTTTTTCCTTTAGTTCTAGTTAAGATTGTGCACCTAGATTTAAAAATAAAAAAGGTCACATTTTTCTAAGCTTTTGAATACCTCTTTCCAGCTATCAATAAATTTGTGTATATTATGATCCTACTTTGAGAATTGATCAAAAGCCTCTAGTGCTTTGGCACTGTATGAAATCGACGGTCCTCCTCCCATGTAACTTATCATTTCAAGAGCTTCACAAAATTCTTCACGCTTAGTTTCAAGTCGAACAAGAGAATTTACATGGTAGGCAATACAAATTTCACAACGTGTCGAAATAGCAATTCCAAGCGCTATAAACTCCTTAGTTTTTTCACTAAGCGCTCCATTTTTTTTTGCGGCCTGTCCCATGAGGCTAAAACCTTTGAATACATCAGGAGCGACCTTCTGATATTCGCCAGTAGTTTCTATCGCTTCGTTAAGCAATTCGTGCCAGTTCATATTCTATCTTCCTTTTCTTTAATTTGAGAGTAATAACATTTCTATGAAACTTGAAGAAATGACGTGGTATGAAGTGCAGTCCTATCTTGAAGAGTCTGCGGGTATAATACTGCCAACTGGATCTGTTGAGCAGCACGGACCCTTGGGATTGATTGGAACTGACACTATTTGTGCTCGCGAAATTGCTTGGGCTGCGGCCGAGCACTGTGAAGCAATTGTCGCGCCGGAAATTAGTTATGCACCAGCTCATTTTAACATGAGCTTTCCTGGTACTGTATCTCTTCCAGATGAGGTCTATGAGGCAGTAGTTAAAAACGTTCTGGTAAGCTTGGCGCATCATGGGTTCAAGCGTATTTACATTCTTAATGGTCATGGAGCAAACCTGAGTGTCCTGAAAACCATAGAGGACGGATTGCCACAAACGGTTTGCGTTAGGAGCTGGTGGGATTTTGATCCAGTAAATATATTGCGAGATCAATTTTATGGCGATTGGGAGGGTATGCATGCAACCCCTTCTGAAATAGCAATTACGCAAGACACGCATCGAATAGTAAAGATGGATGGCATTGACCCACCTGAAAAACTTTCAGCGGATTATATTGCCGCCCACGCAGGCGATAAACACGGTCCGCCTGATGAACATCGTGCAAGTTTTCCTGACGGACGTGTCGGGTCGCATTCAGGTCTCGCCAAGGCAGAACATGGTAATTTGCTGCTAAAGGTGGCTGCCAAGGCTGTTGCTGAGGACTATATGCGTTTTGTTGGGTGATCATTTGCTTTCATCGGCACCCATTTTGCGTTCTAACCATCGAACCCCAAAACTAATGATCAATACCAAAACAAGATACTCTAGAATAAGAAGTGTATATATCTCCAATGGGCGGTATTCCGTCACAACCAACTCATTCGCACGTCTTGTAAGTTCTTGCATTCCAATAACTGAAGCAAAGGCTGACATTTTTACTATGTAAATGAATTGATTTGCTAGTGGGGGAAGAATTCTCTTAATTGCCTGAGGTAGGATCACATAACGCATCGTCTGGGAATAGTTTAACCCAATCGTTTTAGCAGCTTCTGTCTGTCCCTTATTTATTGACTGGATCCCTGAGCGGTAAATCTCAGCGGTAAAGGCGCTATCTGAGATCGCTAGTGTAATAATGGCTCCCCAGAATGCATCGATATTTGCATTTATGCCCATTGATTTCAAAATCACAGGTAATCCATAAAAAACCCAGAATAACATTGGCAGCAACGGAATGGCTCTAATGAATTCGATATATATACGAGAAGGTAGGCGAACCCAGCGATTATGCGACATACCAGGTAAGGCTACTATCAGGCCAAGGCACATTGATAAGACGGCAGCAATAATTGAAAGCAAAATTGTTGATCCAAAGCCATTCAATAAAAACCTTATATTATTATAGCCTTGCTGAGTTGTTGGATCTATTACGTACCATCCCCATGCTCCGCCAGATGAGCATCCTGCCAGTAATAGGCAGAGCGAGATAATTGAAAAAGTACGCAGTTGCAAAATAGGAACTCCTAGTGTTGTAGAATTTGGTTGAGAAAAGTTTTACAACGAACTGTCTTTGGGGCCTCAAAAAAATCTTTTGGAGCTCCCATTTCGATTATTTCTCCTTTATCCATAAAAACCATACGATCCGCTGCTCGTCTGGCGAATCCCATCTCATGAGTTACCACAATCATAGTCATTCCTTCTTCTGCAAGATCAACGATAACATCTAAAACTTCTGCTATCATTTCTGGGTCTAGTGCAGACGTGGGTTCGTCAAACAACATAATTTTTGGCTCCATACATAACGATCTTGCAATCGCAACACGCTGTTGTTGACCACCAGATAGTTCGCTAGGTTGCTTTTGTGCCTGCTCAGGAATCTGTACTCGTTCTAAAATTCGCATTGCTCGTTCTTCTGCTTCAGATTTAGTTAGGCCCCTTACTTTCATCGGACCCAATGTGAGGTTTTGCAGAACACTAAGGTGGGGAAAGAGATTAAATTGCTGAAATACCATACCCACTTCAGCACCAATTGCAGCTATAGATGCTTTGTTTTGATTCAGCTCTATATTGTCGACCGTTATTTGGCCAGAATCATGGTGTTCAAGGGAGTTTATACAGCGAATCAAAGTTGATTTCCCGGATCCAGATGGTCCACAGATTACAATTCGTTCCCCATGTGAAACATCTAAATCTATATCTTTTAGCGCCTGATATGATCCAAACCATTTATTAAGACGCTTTATTTCAATTGCTTTGGCCATATTGCGCCTCAAGTAATCTAGTTATGGGATTCAGTGTCGTGATTATTTCTGAGGTTTGTCAACTCAAATAATTAAGCTTGCTTTTATGTAAGATAGACTGAAAGATACTCACTATTTAAACATCTAGAGTACTTTGACAGTTGAAGATGTCTACTCAGAGAGGAATACAGATGAAATTATTTAAGAAACTGGGCATTGTTGTTGCTTTTGCCACATCGTTGATTGCTGGCCAGGTTATTGCTGAGTCCGCACTTGATGAAATATTGAGTGGCGGTGTTCTCAAAGTTGGCACCACAGGGGACTGGAACCCTATGAGCGTGCGCGATCCTGCCACAAATAAGTACGTTGGCTATGATATTGATATAATGACAGAGTTAGCAAAAGATTTGGGTGTAGAGCTTGAGCTCGTGCCTACAGACTGGAAAACGTTAGTGAATGGCGTTGTTGCGGGCAAATATCATATGACTGGTTCTGCCTCGATCAGTCCGCCACGGCTGAAAGCTGCTGGGTATTCTGATAGCTACATTTCAGTCGAAATTCTCCCGTTTACAACAGAAGATAAAATTGGCCAGTTTGACAGCTGGGATTCTGTTAACAAAAGTTCGGTAAAAGTATCAACAACGTTAGGAACAACTTTTGAAAAACTTGTTCGTGAATGGTTTCCTGATGCAACCATAAACGTTGTTGAGGCCCCAGCCCGAGGGTATCAAGAAGTTCTAGCAGGTCGTGCCGACGTGTTTATAACGTCAAATATTGAAGGTTCTACCCTAGTAGAAAAATTTCCTAATGTGCGTCAAATACCAGTGAGTGAAGCGAGAGCGCCTACACCCATTGCAATGTTACTTCCACAGCGTGATCAAGTGTGGATCAATTATGTGAATAGTTGGGTTGAACTTAAAAAGGCTAAGGGGTTTTTTGAAGCAACGGCTTCTAAGTGGGGACTTTGATTAACCTCTTGAAGCGTTGAAAGTTTAAAAGGCCGGTTTTGCCGGCCTTTTCATTTCATAACTTATTATTCTGCTTAACTGCTTGTCAAAAGTTGATATCCCGGCGTTGTTATGGTCTTCACCGTTGTGATAGGGGCTTCATCAATCCAAGTTGACCGTTCAATTAACAGAAGGGCATCACCAATCTTTGCTCCAAGCATTTCAGACATTTTTTGGTCGGCTGATATGGCATAAAACCGAAGATCACATCTGCTGTAAGGTCTATTTAGAACCAACCACTCATTTGCACTTTGTAGTTTCAGGTCCACATCACGAATTTCTGGTACGGTATCGAGGCAAACCCACCTATCTTCAAGCATATAGGGACGATTATCTGATAAATGTAGTGCTTCGATTCTTAACATTGAAACTGATGCGGTTAACTCAAACGCGGCAAGTACAGTACGCGGCGCAGACATTTCTTCTTGCTTAATCAGTTGATAACCGTATCGCGCACCTTTTTTTTCCACTTCATGACGAGTGATTGGTATATCCAGGGTAGCGCGAGTAACTGGTTCGGGATGCACGCGGGTTCCACCCTTGCGGCGGCGTTCTACGAGGCCAATGTCTGATAAGTCTTGCATTGCGCGTTGTACAGTCGACCTTGCACAATTCAGCTGGTTGGCAATATCGGCGTCACGTGGGAGACGATCACCGGGTCCATAGCGCCCGTTCAGGATCTCATGGTGGATTTCATCTCGCACATACTTCCATGACAAGCGGTTGGTTATCTTCATATCTCTTGTCCTAGTTGTTTTGATACTTTGACAAATTGTTTAGTGATGCGTTCGTGCTCAACATGTAACCCATCTTGCACCATATGACGTCCGGCGCTCCACACATCGCTGATACAAGCACGCCCCCGTCCCGAAAATATGAGACTATCCAGAAGCTTGTCGCCCGAGCGATTGCACAAAAATTCATTATCAGTTGAAACGGCGATGAGGTCGGCAAACTGGCCCTCACTTATGGAACCCGATTGGCGGCCAGCCGCTTGTGCCCCTGCCTGCGTCGCTGCTTCGAACAGATTACGACCAGTTGAGCGACCTGGTGTCGCCATGGCGGCTCGGCTTCGGTCGCGCAGACGTTGCGAATACTCAAGCGTTGCAAGTTCTTCCCACAGGGCAATATGGATATTGCTATCCGATCCAATACCAAACTGCCCACCGGCGTCGTGAAAATCCGTTCCATTAAAGATCCCATCACCTAGGCTTGACTCGGTGATGGGGCAAAGCCCCGCCACGGCGTTTGTCGAAGCTAGATCCCTGGTTTCCTTTTCTGTCATTTGAGTGCAATGAATAAGGGACCAGGTACCGTTAATGTCTGCGTTATCGAGCAGCCACTCAGTGGGCCGTGCTCCGAAATGTGCTTCGATTTCATCGACCTCGGCTAATTGTTCGGCAAGGTGCATGTGAATTGGGCCATGGGGACAGATTTCAAGAATGTGAGTAAGTGCTTCTGGTTTGACGGCGCGCAGCGAATGTGGTGCGATCCCAATGGCATAATCTTTAGGGGCTTCCATCATGAGTTGGGCACTTTCATCGTGAAGCCTTGCGAACAAGTCTAGATCGCAGCCAAACCGCTTTTGCCCACCCTTTAAAGCCCGGCCGTCGCAACCACCTTGCATGTACAAGACTGGAAGTAATGTTAGTCCAAGCCCTGTGCTTTGAGCTGCTGCCGTAATCCTTTCTGCCATCTCGGGTAGATTGGAATATTTCTGCCCACCGATATCATGGTGCAGGTAGTGAAACTCTGCCACCGCGCCGTAGCCTGCCTCGAGCATCTCCATGAAAACTAATTCCGCTATTGCCTGGACATGATCTGGCGTAAGGCGGTCCAGAAATCGGAACATAAGCTTTCGCCATGTCCAGAAACTGTCTTGAGGATCGGGACCGCGGGTTTCGGTTAGCCCTGCCATAGCACGCTGGAAAGCATGACTGTGCAGGTTGACTGGGGCAGGTAGAAGTAAATCAACAGAGTAGTGATCCTTTGACAATCCGTTAGAAACCTGAGCTATGCGACTGTCTTCGACTTCGATACAGAGATCTCTGACCCAACCTTTGGGTGTAAGGGCAAGGTGCGCATGGATTTTTTGCACTGGTCTTCTCCATTGACATTTTAAGTAGCTACATATTACCGTTAAGTAGGTTAATTCACAAGGAGGAGTGAATGCCGAACCGTCTACTCATCACAAATGTATCTATCGCTAGAATGGATCAACCGGATGATGGATACGGGCTTATGAGGCATGCAGCTCTCTTGATTCAGGACGGTAAAATAGAGTGGCTTGGCTCTGTTTCGGATATTCCTGCTGGCCTGGGTGAGCCCGAAGAACTGGATGCTTGCGGGCGTTTGCTGACCCCAGCCTTGATTGACTGCCATACCCACATCGTTCACGGTGGTAACCGCGCACGCGAATTTGAGATGCGACTTGAGGGTGCCAGCTATGAAGAAATTGCACGCGCTGGGGGTGGTATTATCTCAACGGTCACTGCAACGCGTGAAACCGATGAAGCCGCATTGCTCCAAGATGCGCTAAAACGTGTAGATGCGCTTATTGCCGAAGGTGTTGGTTTGATCGAAATCAAGTCTGGTTATGGGCTCGATGTGGAAACAGAACTTAAAATGCTGCGCGTCGCGCGGGCCATCGAACGGGAACGCCCGGTGCGGGTTGTGACTTCATTTCTCGGTGCACATGCCGTGCCTAAAGGCGCAGATGCTGATTTCTATATTGACAAAGTTTGTATCCCCGCATTGGAGGCAGCTCATAAAGAAGGTCTAGTAGATGCGGTGGATGGGTTCTGTGAAGGCATAGCTTTCGATACTGTCCAAATGGGTCGTCTTTTTGAGAGAGCGCGGCAGCTTGATATTCCAGTCAAACTACACGCTGAGCAGCTTTCCAATATTGGTGGTACCAAGCTGGCGGCAAGTTACAATGCGCTATCTGTAGATCACGTTGAGTATGCAGACAAAACAGATATTGCCGCCATGGCAAAGGCGGGTAGCGTGGCTGTTTTATTGCCTGGTGCATTCTATACCTTGCACGAAACGCAAAAACCTTTAGTTGAGGCTTTTCGCTCTGAGAGCGTACCAATCGCTGTCGCCACTGACTGGAATCCGGGCTCTTCCCCAATGGGGTCCCTACTCCTGGCCATGAACATGTCCTGCACGCTGTTTGGCTTGACCCCGGTAGAAGCCCTTGCGGGAACAACCCGCAATGCGGCGCGAGCGCTCGGACTTAAAGATTGTGGCACTGTCGCCCCAGGAAAACGTGCCGATCTGGCAATATGGGATGTGCTTGAACCTGCAGAACTCAGTTATCGTTTTGGCGTAAATCCATTAAATCGGCGTATTTTTGGAGGTAGGCTTTGACATTTCAACTCACTCCGGGTTCAGCAACTTTAGAACAATTGGAGCGCATTTGGCGGGAAGGGCTGGCAGTTAGTCTCGGGGAAGATGCCCGTACGGCTATTGATACGGCCGCGCATGCGGTGAAAAAAGCCGCTGCTGGTTATGCTGCAGTCTACGGTGTAAACACTGGCTTTGGAAAGCTCGCCTCGGTCCGGATCAAACCAGCGGATACAGCTAAGCTTCAACGCAATCTAATTCTAAGTCACTGTTGTGGTGTGGGTGAACCTCTGGACATAAAAACAACGCGGCTCATGATGGTACTGAAGCTCTTGTCCGTTGGCCGTGGTGCATCCGGTATCCGTTGGGAAATTATCGAGCTGTTACAGAACCTTTTGGCTAGCGGAATTACTCCATTGATACCAACCCAAGGTTCCGTTGGAGCCTCTGGTGATCTAGCTCCGCTTGCCCATATGGCAGCGACCCTGATTGGTGAAGGAGAGGCTTTATTTGAAAGCCAGCGCATGAATTCGGCAAAAGCTCTTGAGTTGGCTGGGCTGCAACCGGTGGTTCTAGGCCCAAAGGAAGGACTAGGTCTTATAAACGGTACCCAGTTTTCTACAGCTTGTGCGTTAGTGGGATTATTCGAGGCGATCCGCAATGCAGAAAATGCTGTAGTAATTTCCTGCCTGTCTACGGATGCAATCATGGGGTCTACAGCACCCCTTGAACCTGCCATGCATAAATTAAGGGGCCATGCCGGGCAGATTGACGTTGCTAGTGCTATGCGCAGTATAATGACAGGGTCGGAAATCCGTGAAAGTCACCGCGACGGCGATACCCGCGTGCAAGATACCTATTGCATAAGATGTCAGCCGCAAGTTACTGGTGCGGCGTTGGACCTTCTACGTTTTGCTGGACGGACATTAGAGATTGAAGCGAACGCAGTTTCAGATAACCC
>CAXQZM010000013.1:0-12459 GCA_964228455.1 Alphaproteobacteria bacterium
ACTCCTGGATAGAAAGCCCAAAGAACTGAGTGGTGGTCAGCGCCAGAGGGTTGCTATTGGTAGATGTATCGTTCGGAATCCCAAAGCATTCTTATTTGACGAACCTCTATCAAATTTGGACGCAGCTCTGCGAGTAGATATGAGAGTTCAAATTGCAAAGCTTCATCGCCACCTCAACGCAACTATGATTTACGTGACCCATGACCAAGTAGAAGCAATGACGCTTGCCAACCGTATTGTTGTTTTCTCAGACGGAAAGATAGAACAAATTGGGACACCACTTGAGCTTTATACAAACCCTGGCAACCTGTTTGTTGCAACTTTCATTGGCTCGCCAAAAATGAACATAGTCTCAATGACCACAGCTGGCGGCGGCACGAGGCGATTAATGAAAAACGGCTCCCCGGAAAAGCTTGGAATCAGACCAGAGCATACAAGCATCAAAAAGAATGGAAGCGGCTTGTCTGGTAAAATTTCCGTCACTGAACACCTGGGCGCTGACAGCTTCTATCACGTAGAGACAGAGCTAGGTCAAACCGTTGTCGCTCGGGGAGACATAAGTGACGGACTGTCTGAGGGTGATGATGTCAAATTGAATTTCGATCCACAACACATCCACTTGTTTGATAAGGAAGGTATGTGTTTAACAAGGCTGACGTAAAGTCTCGGGCTATAGAGCTATACCAAACCGGTATTGAGGCTGCAAATCCTGCTACATTAGTTCGACGCTGTTTTAACAGAGTACAACCAACACGTTCATCAACGCACATACTTTCGGTAGGTAAAGCAGCATGCTCTATGATGGATGCTGCACTCGAGAACGTGGCTGCTAGCTCAGCGATTGTTATTACCTCATATGAAAACCTCAGGCCTGTTAAGGGCGCACAAGTTTATGGTGCGGGCCACCCTCAGCCGGATGAAAATGGGTTAAAAGCAGCGTTCCGAGTAAAAGCCCTAGCTGAGCGGTTAACTCAAGACGATTTGCTAATACTGTTACTCTCTGGCGGCGCATCAGCTATGTTGCCATGCCCTATTCCGAACCTCCCCTTCGAAGACAAGCAAACTCTCAATACTCTCATGCTTCAATCTGGCATGACCATTGAACAAATAAATCTCGTTAGGCAAAATCTCTCGCAGTTAAAAGGTGGCCGTCTGAGACAACTCGCTGAACCTGCTGCTGTAGAAAGCTTAATTCTGTCTGATGTTATTGGCGACGACATGAAGGTGATTGGTGGTGGCCTTACCGCTTCCCCGTTAGGAAACCCATCTAACGCAATTTCAACTCTTACGGACGCAGGCCTATGGCCACATTTGCCATCATCTGTGAGACGCGCCTTAACCACCTTGGCACCGGCAAAGATCTCAAATTTTCCTACCAATAATGTACTTATCGGTTCAAATATTCAAAGCTTACACACAATGGCGGCCGCATCCGGTGGCAAAATAATGAATGTGAAGCTGACTGGCAGTGTAGCCGATGCAGCTGATGAGATTTCGACAAATATTTTATCAGATTCTTCGAGTATACTGATTTGGGGAGGAGAAACGACAGTCCAAGTAACGGGAAAAGGCAAAGGTGGGCGAAATCAAGAGCTAGCGCTGCGAGTTCTCCAAAAATTACATAATTTAGATGGAGCTTGGGCGTTCCTAAGTGCTGGTAGCGATGGGATAGACGGCCCTACAGATGCTGCAGGCGGCCTTGTGGATCACACCAAACGATTCAGCACAAATACTCAGGCGTTATTAGAAGATAACGATTCATATCATGCCTTAGAGCAAATGGACGCTTTATTTCGGACTGGAGCAACTGGGACAAACGTAGCTGATTTTCAAATCTTTATTAGAGATCGAACACTAGCGAAGACATAAACCGCAACATTGGATATACTATTATGACCTTCAGACAAACCTTCTAATAAATTTTTATAGTGAATTAACTGTCTGCTTTAATTCGAGGATCGAAGTTACCCCTAATTGAGCGATTACGTTGCTGATTTGATTCTCCAAAAAGCTAACAACTTTGTTTACCCCAGTCCGACCCCCTGCAGCAGCAGCAAATTGCATATAGCGCCCTATGAAAACAAAATTAGCACCGGCTAAATAGGCGCGCACAACATCTTCCCCAGATTGAATCCCACTGTCATAAAATAAGGGAAAATCATTCCCGATCGACGCTCGAATTTCTTGGAGAGCATGGAACGGTGGAATTCCACCTTCAAGCTGGCGAGAGCCGTGGCTGGAAACCTGAATAGCATCAGCACCCTCCCCAGTTAATCTTTTGGCATCTTTCACATTTGTAACGCCTTTAACAACCAATTTGCCCTTCCAGCTGTTTCTGAGACTCTTAAAAAATTCCCAATCAGCTGCAGCGCGGCTCTCGGTTCGATCAAGATCAAACCCTGGTTTATCAAAATTAGCTAACCGTGGAGCACCGTTAAGAATTGCTCTGGAGGACCAGCAAGGATGGCATACAAAATCAAAAAACTGCGATGGCCCAATGCGAAATGGCATCGTGAAGCCATGGCGCAACTCACGAGGTCGATACCCAACCTCTGGTACATCGAGTGTAATGACTAAAGTTTTGTATCCCGCGTCCTGAGCGCGGTTGGCCAATGCCATTGAATTAGTGCCGTCTCCGCTAAAATATAGTTGAAACCAAGCATTACCATCTGACCTCCGGTACATTGTTTCGAGGTCCGTAGATCCAAAACTAGACAAGCCAACGGGCATTCCGGTCTTTGCAGATATTTCCGCAAAAGATTGATCCGCCATGGGATGGGCTAAATTGCACATGCCCATTGGACTTATACCAAATGGAAGGCTGGTGTTGTTCCCGAAAATAGACATTGAAAGGTCACGGCTAGAGACGTTTCTTAATATTCGAGGGCTCAGTTTAAAGGCGTCGATCGCGGACCGGTTTGCATCGACGCCTTTACCTTCTCCAGCAGCCCCGTCGATGTAATCAAACACCATCCAAGGAAGTCGCTTTTTGGCCTTCGCCCGGACACTATGATAATCATAAAGCTGTGGACGAAACATTTGAAAGGTTAGGCCTTAATGGCCTCCATGAAACGGTGGCGAATAACAACTGGATCTAAAGTAATAACTGGAACTTTTACATTTCCACTCTCACACTTTGACACAATAATTGTCATCTCATCCCCCGCGAGGGCTTTCTCAACTGCCGCTGGTGTATCAACATCTGAAACTTCAACTACATTCTCACAGCCGCACGCAATCGCCACATCTGTTAAATTAGTTTTAGCACCTGCATAAGTTGGTTGGTCACCTGTCGAGCCATATGAGCCATTATCAATAATAAGCAGCACATAATTTGAAGTCGGATTATTTGCGATCGTTGGCAACGTGCCAAGATTGGTCAGTACAGAGCCATCTCCATCAACAACGAGGACCTTTTTATCGGTTGCTTGGGCAAGCCCAAAACCAATTGACGACGCAAGACCCATTGTACCAAGCATGTAAAAATTAGTCGGTTGATCATCTATCATGTGCATTTCTTGACTGGGCAATCCAATATTGCACACAACCAAGTGATCGCGAATGACCGGAGCTAGCTCTTTTAAAATTTCGCTTCTAATCATAATTAGTACCCTCCCCAGAACGTTGCATCGGTCAATATTGCTACGGGTTTATTTGACATAAAACAGTACTTTAAGATTGCGTCAAATTCCTTAGCGTCTTCCTGCTTATGGAAGTGATAGGTTGGAATGTGAAGCTGCTCGAGGAGGGCTTTTGTGTGAACCGCCATCTCAACTTGGCATGCGACCGGCTCCCCAAGCTCACCACGATAAGAAATGATCATCGGGAGAGGCATACGATAAAACTGCTGCAACGTAACTAGTGTATTTATCGTAACACCAATCGCAGTGTTCTGCATGATAATGGCTGGCCTTTTCCCACCCATGAAAGCCCCGGCGCACAGACCCATGCCCTCATCTTCTTTATTGCAAGGCATATGCTGAAGGTCATCTCGCTGCTCAAGTTCTGAAATTACGCCTGATAACTGCTTGCAAGGCACGGTTGTGATAAAGGATACATCATTATCAATTAGTGTATCCACAATATGTTTTGAGGTGTTCAATGTACTTTCCTGTTTAAATTTGGAGAATTATTTTTGGAGCGCTGACCGACCCATTTTTTAGGTCTTTAAACGCCTGCACTCCGTGATCAAGGGGTCTAAGATCTGGCCAATCCAGTGCTCCTAAAGACCCATTAAAAATGGCCTCTGCAGTGGCCTCAAAATCTGACTTGGTGTAAGTATATGTGCCGAAAAACGTGATTTCTTGAAGTGTCAAACGTCGAACGTCGATACCACCTTCTGCCGAACCAAGACCTATATGCGCAATCGTGCCACCTGGTTTAACAAGTGCGCAAGCGGCGGCGCGTGTAGAGGGATAGCCAACGCCATCAATAATTACATCAAAGCTACTCTCTCTGGCCTGTGAACCATCTGATAGAAGTTCAAAATTGCAGTGGTTAGCCAGATTTTCTCGACGTGCTTTATTTGGTTCCACTAATTTAATTTTTTGAGCTCCAAAAGCCTGCAAAGCAAGTGCTGATCCAAAGCCAATAGCCCCCCCACCTAGAACGAGGCAAGAGGCTTCAGCAGGGATCACATTACACTTCTCAAACGCAAGTCGAACGGCATGCCACCCACAAGCTAAAGGTTCCGCTAGAGCTGCCTTTTCGAAAGGCACATTGTCGGGTACATCGACTAAGTTACGCTCCGGGACGGCAATTAACTCTGCGAATGCACCCTGGCGTGGAGGCATTGATATAATCTCTCTGCCTGGATCAAGGTTCTCTCGTTTATCCAAAGAAGAGGGAGAGTTTGGATCAACAACGAGAGGGTTTACAGTAACTCGCTGCCCTGCACGAGGACCACTTTCAATAACGCCAGATGCTTCATGTCCGAGTATAAGTGGTGCTGGACGTCTGTCATCATGTCCAAAATAGGCGTGCATATCAGAGCCGCAAATTCCAGATGAACGCACACGCACCAAAACCTCACCGTCAACAGCAACTCTGTCAGGTAAATCTCTTAGTGCAAGCGCTTCAACGCCTTCATAAACCAGCGCACGCATTACTCCACCGCACTAAGGTCGAAGTTTTCACCAGGAAAATACTTTGCTAAACGCACGTCCGCGGCTCTGGCATGGCCTTCCATTCCTTCAAGTCTAGAAATTCGTGCAGTCGCAATACCGACGTCTTTCGAGCCCTTTTGCGTTGCTTGCTGCCAGGTAACAATCTTCATATATTTATGAACGGATAGTCCTCCTGTGTACTTAGCCGCTCGTGAGGTAGGAAGTACGTGATTTGGACCCGACGCTTTGTCACCGTAGGAAACGGTTGTTTCCTCACCCAAAAAGAGCGATCCATAACACCGAAGACGATTAAGCCACCAAGGAAGATCCTCAGCCTGCACCGTTAAGTGTTCAGGTGCATATTCATCTGATTTTGCAGCCATTTCTTCCCTTGTGTCACACACAATAACTTCCGCATAATCCGCCCAGGCAGCGCGAGCATTTTGAGCATTAGTTTCCGGTAAATCGTCAATTAACCCGGGCACCATGTCAATTACCTTATTGGCCAAATCGTTAGAGTCAGTGACAAGCCAAACAGGCGAATTATAACCATGTTCCGCTTGTGAGACCAGGTCGGTAGCTACAATTAAGGGGTCCGCATGCGTATCAGCCAAAATAAGGCTGTCGGTGGGGCCTGCAAACATATCGATACCTACACGGCCAAACAGAATTCGTTTTGCCTCAGCAACAAATTGATTACCCGGGCCAACCAAAATATCGCTCTGTGGCAATCCAAATAAGCCAAAGGTCATTGCTGCAATCCCCTGAACTCCACCCAGGGCTAAAATCTGATCCGCACCGCAAAGGTTCGCGGCGTAAATAATCGCAGGCGCAATACCCACGCCTGGGCGTGGAGGTGAACAAGCAGTAATATGACTTACTCCTGCTACTTTCGCTGTTGTAACAGTCATTATCGCGCTAGCAATGTGCGAATAGCGACCACCCGGAATGTAACAACCCGCAGCATTAACTGGAATTATCTTCTGACCTGCGGTTAGACCTGGAAGAATTTCAGTCTCAACATCTCCTAGCGTAGACTTTTGCAGCTCTGCAAATCGCTGCACATTGTCGTGTGCAAAAGCGATATCATCTTTAAGCTTTTGCGGAACAAGGGCGCTAGCTGCACCTATTTCTTCAGGCGTGAGAAGCGCATTTCCTTCATATTTATCAAATTTAGCAGCGTACTCTAAAGCTGCCGCATCACCACCAGCCTCAATATCATTCAAAATGCCTTGAACAATCTCACGCACATCCCCGCTGTCTTCCGTTGCGGTTTTTTTTGCGCTCTTAAGGTAAGTTATCGCCATCTATTAAGACCTATTATTTCAGAGTTTCGGGAAGAAAGACAGTTGAGATCCAGGGCACAAAGGCAATCACTAAAACCACCATCAACATGAAGAAAACGAACGGTACCGCCCGTCTTGCAATTGGTAAAATCGATTCCCCTGTCAGACCTGATACAACAAAAAGGTTAAGTCCCAGAGGAGGAGTAATAAACCCAACACCCAGCGCAGTAATCATCATGATACAAAACTGAATTTCATTCATTCCTATATTCAAGGCAATAGGGTGCAATAACGGAGCCAGGATCACAATGTTGGGCGTAGTTTCCATTACGCAGCCGGCCAGAATCAAAATCCCAATCATTAAGAGTATGGTCAGAGAATAATTCTCAGTTAGCTGCGATACTGAGTAGACCAGACCCTGTGGCACCTGAAGCACAGCTAAAGCTTCCCCAAGTGGAATTGCAAAAGCAATAATGGGCACAATTACACCATTAACTTTAGCCGAGCTAACGAGCATAGAAGGAAAGTCAGACCAACGAAGGGTCCCTAAAAGGAATCCCATCAACATGGTAGTGACAACCGCAGTAGCGCCGGCCTCGGTTGGGGTAAACTGACCAGAGAAAATCCCGACAAAAATAATCCCAGGAACAATAAATGCATACCAGCCGTCAGCTAGGGTTTGTCCAAGGTTAGAGAGCCACTCCTTGAAACTCATAAGGTTTCCGCCTTCGTATGCTAACCGGCGATTAATAATAATATTAGTCGTTAAAATTGCCGTAAGAACTAAAAGTCCAGGAATGACAGCGGCAGCAAAGAGAATGGGTACCGATATGCCCAATACTAGGCCAATTACGATATAAGCTATTGATGGGGGAATTAAGATTCCCGTGCACGCTCCAGAAGCTACGAGAGCGCAGGCGTAGGGGCGTGGATAACCACTTTCCACTAGTCGATCGATGGTCATACGACCTACGGCTGCGGCTCCCGCTGCATCAGATCCAGAAATGGCGGAGAACATTCCACAAACAAGCACAGTCGCTGAGCCAAAACCACCTTTTGTCCAACAGGTTAGAGCTTCGGCTACGTTAAGAAATTTTCGGCTAATGCCAGTTCGGACTAAAACATCTCCGGTAAGAACAAACAACGGAATTGCAGTTAATGCAAAAGCATCAATACCCGAAAATAACTTTTGTCCTATAAGCGATGGTGGGACCAATTCTGACAAATGCAGCATAAGAGCCGCTGCTGCCCCAATCGACACCCATACTGGCACCCCCAGAGCAGCCAAAAGCACAAGCAACAGCACTGGGCCATAGAATGACCATCCAAGCGTAATGGTAACTTCTTGTAACGTATTCCAAAGCATGCCGTGAACCTGCCTTAGTCGAATAATTTATTACCCTCGAAAACGGGCGTCCCGTTTACGAGGCTAACAAGGTCATTATAGATTGATTGGAACAACCTAATAATTACGAGAGTAAATCCGAGAGGCACGGCTGTTAAAGCCCAAGCTCGGGAGATTTGAAGCGCTTCTAGCACAGAACCACGATCAATACTTCGGGTCACAGGCTCAATTGCCCAAATCAAAGCCATGATCGCCATAGCAACCATAATTAAATCAGCAAAAATATAGAGCAATGTCCGAACGCGCGGAGTAACAAATTTATAGAGTACATCTATTCGAATATGCGCGCGCTCTTTAACCGCAGCAGCAGCGCCAATCCAAACGAGATATATGAATGAGTAACGAACAACTTCCTCTCCCCAAACGGAGGAGAAAGATAAAATTTCTCTTCTCAGAACTTCTAAGGCCATAGAGGCGACGAGTACGCTGTAGAAAAATAATAATGCATATCTCTCTGCGTGTTTATTTAGTTGCCGTAAAAGTTTCATAGTAGTTCAGGTTTCTAGGAGAGAATGTGGGGGGCCTAAAAGCCCCCCAACAATTAATCTAGGTCTAGGCGTCGTGGACGTAATAACGACCTTGTGTACCCGCAGCTTCTTCAAGTTTATCAAAGTTCGCCATAGAACCTGCAAACTGCGTTTTGAAATCATCCCAATCAGAGTTCTGATAGCCGCCAGCGTCTTTCCAAACCGCCAATTGATCATCAGATAAAGAGTGGAATTGAACGCCATTAGCCGCAAGCTGGGACATTGCATATGCACGTGCAGCTGGAACTTTCGCCAGGTTTTGCTGAGAAGTTACTTCAGAAGCAAACTCGATGCCTTCTTGGACGTCACCTGGAAGAGAGTTGAACCATTCCAGGTTGCACGAGAACACCTGGCTGTCTGGCACTGCTTGAGTGAATGTTACATGGCTCAGTAGGTCCTTGAAACCGAAGACAAACAATGCACCAACTGAAGGATCTAATGCGTCCGCTACACCCTGTTGAATCGCTGAAGGTGTTTCACCCCAAGCAACAGGTGTTGGGTTTGCACCTACCATGCGGTAGTATTGCTGCAAGACAGCAGAGCCCGGTACACGGAATTTCACTCCGTCTAGGTCTTCGGGTAAAATCACTGGAGAACCACCTTTGCGCACAGCGACAACACGTGGATCAATTACCACATAAAATAGTGCCTTAAATCCTGCTTGAGCAATGTTCGGATCCACAGCATTTTTCCATGCCTGTGAGCTAACAAGGTTAGTAAAACGCTGGTTAGAACCGCAGAAATACGGAATGTTGATCAGGTCAACACTGGAAGCGAAGGGTGCGAAGTTAGATAAGGAATGCTGCGCAGCTTGAATTGTACCAGCCTGAACCTTCTCTACCAGCGCGCCACCTGCGCCGAGCTGGCCACCAGGAGCCAAACGGACATAAACTTTTCCGTTAGTAGCGTTTTGGATATTTTCTTTAAGATCTAGCTGCATGATTGGGTAGGACCGAGAAGCTCCCAATACATAGGCCGTAGCAATTACCATAACGTGATCAGCTGCTGCCTCGCGAGCGGATTCCTCCGCAGCTGTTTGTGCAGCTGCAGTTGGTGACCATAGCGTACCAGCTGCGCCTGCAACCATTGCTGCTGTGAATGCACCTTTACCCGTTAACTTAAATAAATTTCGACGCGTTAATGCGCCTTTCTCTTGTTGGATCTTTAGATCGTCCATCAGTTCTTTTCCTTGTTTATGGTTTAGTCACCTGCAAGATTTTCAGCTTTCCTTTTTTGCTCAGCGAGCAAAACCATCAGCACAAAAAACAAACAGGCAATGAACAGGGAGCTCACTTCCCAGAGCAGCGGTAAAAAAGACACCTCTGCGTAAGCGCCAAGAACCAAGTCCGCCAGATAGACAGCGAAAGCCATTAAGGCCACAATGCCAGAGCGAATTTGGGTCATAAATTTAGTAACTCCCTTAAAAACACAACTCACTTAGCGTTGGCAGTGTTGCGCGCAGAGTGAAGATGTCGGATCACCCCTCCCTCCTCAAGGAAAAAGCTCTCTAGACAACAGACTAAAGGGATTCTTATCCTTTGCAAGCGCTTTCATTAATTGCACTGTGCTAGAATAAGCGGTAGATGAGTTTGACTATGCGGAAAGACAGCCCCCCAAGACTAGAAGATGTGGCAACGCTCGCTGGTGTATCAGCCGCCACGGTCTCCCGCTTCCTTAACTCGCCAGACAGAGTATCTGGGGCAAAAGCTGATCGCATTGAGAGCGCTATCAATGCCACAGGGTATGTGCCAAACTCAATTGGACGAGCGTTGGCTTCGCACCAAACAAATATCATTGGCGCTCTTATTCCAACCCTTTCGAACGCGATGTTCGCAAGTGGATTACAAGCTTTTCAAGAGACGTTAGCTGCCGAGAACCTTGCTCTTATTCTAGCCACGACGAACTACGATCGGGACGAAGAAGCGCGACAAGTAAGAAATTTAGTTTCGCAAGGAGCTTCTAGCTTGCTGCTAATTGGGAAGGCTCGGCATCCAGATACAATCAAATTTTTGAATAAACGAGATGTACCATATGTGCTTTCCTGGTGCTTTGATCGGAATGACGACGCAGTCTACGTTGGCTTTGACAACTTTGCTGCTGCGCAGAATGCAGCGCGGCAAGTCCTTGCACTAGGACATAAAAAAATTGGTCTCATTTGTGGCCATAGCGAAAACAATGATCGAGCTTACGAGCGGAAAGAAGGATACTCATTTGAAATAAAATCTCAAAAAGCGCAGCTAACTGCCTGCGTAGAGACAGAGTATGGTTTAGAAAAAGGTCGGATAGCTTTTCAGCAACTTTACGCGCAAGCACCCGAGACGACCGCCATTCTCTGCGGCAATGATGTCCTCGCGGCTGGAGCAATGATGGCAGCAAGAGAGCAAGGAATTAGCGTTCCAAAGGACATATCTATCGTTGGCTTTGATGACATTGGTCTAGCTTCAATTTTAAGCCCAGGACTCACAACCGTGCGCGTACCTCAGCTTCAGATGGGGCGGATAGCTGCTGAAACCCTGATCTCAAAACGTCGGGGTAAAGTTGGGGTAAATTCAATAGAGCTAAACACTGAATTCGTGTTGAGAGGGACACTCGCATCCAGTTGTTGAGATTCCTTTAATAAGTCATCTTGCTTAAAAAAACCTATACTAGCCGTCAGATATATTTCAAAAAATCTGACAACTATGTCTGATAGCGCTTGCAATATCCAAGCCAGAGCATAGGGTAGAAAGACTCTGCCATATGTGAGCGGAGGAATTTATTATTTATTAATATGTTTGGGAGGACGTATGAAAAAACAGCGCTTTTCCATTGATCCATCACACCTCCATGTTTTTGATCCAGATACTGGAAAGAGGCTGAATGCATGAGGCGATTCCCTGCCGTCGAGGCATTCCAAGGGAATAGCAATCTTATACGTGTCGTAGGTCACAGGGGTGCAAGGGGGATCCTGCCGGAAAACACGCTTATTGGTTTCGAATTTGCAGTTTCATCTGGTGCAAGCCTGATCGAATTTGATGTGGTCATGTCCTCAGATAATGTTCCAGTAATCACGCATAACCATCGACTCCATGCACCTACATTTAGAGATCAGGATGGAGCCTTTATAATTCACGAACCAAAAGTGTCAGATTTGACCTGGGAAGACATTCAAACCTTTGATGTTGGGAGAATTGATGGGCGAAGTGAATATGGTCGACGCTTCCCTGATCAAGCTCAGATTGATGGATTGAAAGTGCCAAGCCTCTCACAACTGCTTACTATATTAGGTGAAAAAAAATATAGCGAAGCGCACTTAATGCTAGAGATTAAGTCTGATCCATATGCTCTACATGATGAGCAAAAAAGAAGGTCAACACTCTCAACTATACTAAACGAGGTAAGAAAAGCAGCCTTTGAGCAGCGAACGCTCATTCACAGTTTTGATTGGCGTATGCTTGCAACATGTCGAAAACTCGCTCCTGAAATACCCATTTCTTTTCTCACTCAACTACCGGAGCAAACAGACGATATCGGCGAAGACTCATCCAAATTAGTTAATCCTGATTTTTCCGGGCGCGAAAATCTGATACCAAAACTAGTTGCCGAATCCGGTGGTTCGCTTTGGTGCCCCTATTTTCGAGATGTGACCGCTGAAGCCGCAAAGCTCGCTCATGAGCAAGGCCTTGTCACAGCAGTTTGGACAGTAAATGAGCCTGCAGATATAAAGCAAATGGTTGAGCTTGGCGTTGATGCTATCATCTCAGACTATCCCGGACGGGTTCAAAGATATCTAGCTGATCAGGGATATTCCTGGGATTGATTCGTGAGTTTAGTTTAGCACTTAGAGACAAGCGCATAACGCGGCGTCTAGATCTTCGATAACATCCTTTGAATCTTCTAAACCAATACTCAAACGCACCAGCCCGTCTGATATACCAGCCTGTTTTCTAAGTCTCGGGTCTAAGGTTCGATGTGTGGTAGTTGCGGGATGTGTCGCGAGTGATTTAGAATCACCTAAGTTATTGCTTATAAGTATCAGCTTTAAAGCATTCAAAAACTTGAAAGCCTGAGCCTTACCTGCTGGTAATTCGAATGAGATGATACTACCGCCACTGTTCATTTGATTGCTAGCCAAACTATATTGGGGGTGATCTAAG
>CAXQZM010000014.1:0-22466 GCA_964228455.1 Alphaproteobacteria bacterium
CATTCTGCTGCGGGAAGGTCTACTTGAACAGCTTGCAGCACGATACTTGAAAGCCACTGACCAGTGCCCTGGTCGTATCCTTGTCCAATAGCCGCTTTTTCCAAGGTCGCGCCCAATTCATTTTTTGAGACCTGTATCACAAAACGGCAAAGCTCCAATCTGCACCTAGGTCATCGTCATCAATTAATGGCGCTCCCTGAAATAAGGTAATTCGCGTCCATAGATCTGATTTTGGGTCGAACTTATTGGCACCAAACATTGCGAGTTTAAATCTCAGCATGTCTATTGGCAGAGTGGTCTCTGCGATGAGATTATCTTGAATCTCCGCAAAAGGCAGATCTCGGCAAGTTTGAATACGAGCTGCGATAGCACGGTGGGACGGGTTCTCCACAAAGAAGAATGCAAGCTTTTGATCAGGATCCGCTGTTTGCAGCATAGAATAAAGGCTCTGCACTTGCCGAGCGATGTCGAGAGGCCGCTCTTTTTCGGCTCCTGGTTCTTCAAAGCGACGCCCTAATCGGGGCTCAAGTTTTTCTTCCGAGGTATACCAAAATAGAGCAGTTTCCTTTCTTGAGCTGAAGTCGTAGCCTAGCGCCCACGAATACTTGTTCTCAATATCGCTCAGCAACTTATTTACAGTCTCTTCTGGGTGCCATGCGAGCGGAAGATTGCTGCCTAACTCCTCTGCTAGATCGTCTACTAATTCGGGATTCAGATCAATTAAAATTGCTTGGACTAGCTCTTGGCACTCAAAGCTAAGGTCTTCAGTTTGGTGCCAAAGACTTGCCCAAGTTTGAACATTAAGGTCTAGCATCGAGAATTCTTCTCGTAGCTTTTCTATCCGTTCCATCTGCCGATGATCATCGACATTCCATGCATTTAGGTGTTTCTGAACTTGGCTAGCTTTCTCTTCAAGGGCTTGTCCGATGTCACGAGTTGAATTTAGTACCCTGACCAACGCGTGTTCTCGGGCTGTAGCCCATGCGTTTAAAAGCTGAGGGTGGGAAACAAGAAAAGGTGCCATGCCTAGGCCAGTTGCATTCCCGATGCCCAGGTATCTCTTCAAATGCCGGTCTAACTTTACAGCATGTGTGCTCCGCGCCGCCGCGATATGTTCTACTAAATCATGCGTAAATGCCCGGACTAACCAAACGGTAAGCATTTCCGCTTGGAAAGGTTTGGTCATATTTTGGCGGTCTGCAAATCTGTCTCTGTCTGAAATGCCAAATTTACCATTACCGTATACAGCTGTTGTCCTCATCAAATAGCCGATTTGTCCTATCATCTGCGCGTCTGGTTGGCGGCCATTTGATAGCGCATCGACGACTTCTTTAAAAAGGCGACCGGATTTATTTGCTCTTGAAAGAGTAAGTTCCTTTTCAGAATAGCGGCAAGCTTCTTGATGCGGTGCGCTTAGCGCAATGCGCTCAACTTCTTTTTTACTTGGAATACCATCATATAGAACAAATGCGGCATCCCATGCTTCTGCAATTACTCGATCTGACCGGTCCTTATCAGCTAGTGGGGTGGATATTGCAACCAATGAGTAGGTGTGCTTGCCGCACGTCAAACTATACACAGCCTGTCCATGGCCATCTTCGTTTATGTCCCAGCGTGGTCGAGTAACTTTAACTCCCTCTACAGCCAGATCACGCAGCAGCACGCGCATGAAAGACAGACGTGTTGGGAATGCTGATCCCAAGCGACTAAGCCTCATCAGCTCACTACTATGGCGGGCTATCGCAGCGTTTTTAAGTTGGTGTGAAGCTTGCATCGTAGAACCTTAACCAATTTTCACCCATAATCCCTGCGACTTCTTGTTCATTGAAGCCTACAGATCTCAAACCCGTTTCTAGATTCGGGAAATCTGTATTAGTCTTGAACCAGTTAGGCTGCTCTGGAAAACCAGGGTTGTCGGCACTTCCTTCTCCAAAATCTTGGCCCTTGGTCCATCGCCCTTGACGCATCCAATCAACAACACTGTCTGGTTGGTCTTGGCATAGATCAGAGCCTATTCCTAAATGCTCTGCGCCATATGCAGAGGCCATATCAGCAATCATCTCGCAAAATTCTGTGAGGGTGCAATCGCTGCCATTTTTGAGATGATGGGGGTATAGTGAGAAACCAACCATACCTTTTCGATTTGTTAATGCCTTTAGCACTTCGGAGGACTTATTTCTGCGTGCAGGATGCCATTTTGCTGGGTTTGCGTGAGTTATCGCAATGGGGCGTTGGGAAAAGTCTATTGCCTCAAGTGTAGAGCGCTCAGCAGAGTGGCTCATATCAATCACAATTCCCACTCTATTCATTTCAGCAACAACTTCTTTACCCATCCTAGTCAGGCCCATATCCTCTGCCTCGTAACATCCTTTCGCAAGCAAAGACTGGATGTTGTAAGATAATTGCATAAACCTTGCACCAAGCCGGTGCCATACTTCTACAAGCCCAATATCATCTTCAATTGGCGAAGGGTTTTGAAAGCCAAAAATAATAGCAGTGCGTCCATCGACTTTGGCTTGTCGCACGTCATTGCCCGTGAAGGCCTGGCAAATTAACTCTGGGTACTCTTCGAACCAACCGTTCCATTTCTCGAGGTTAAGCACGGTCTCTCGGAATGTTTCGTGATATGCAATCGTTACATGCACTGCATCTAATCCCCCAGATCGCATTTGCTGGAAAATTTTTTGTGACCAGTTAGCATACTGAAGGTTGTCTATCCGCATGAGTGGGCTCCGTCAGCTCTTGGCCATTTAGATATTGGAAATTCGTTCGAGAAGGACATCCGGCACTTCCACACCTTCGTTTTGAATTCGGGCGCGGTTAGCCTTTCGACGTTCACCTGGCAGCCGCGCTCCCTCTTGAGATACTATCGCCGAAGCCAGAGCAGTAACGCGCGCTGCAAAGCCCTCACCAGGTTTAAATCCAATAAAGCATTGGCCCGTGGCTGGAGGTCCGCCTACTTTTCCTGAAAACGGGCTCGCGTCTTTGCCGAGGGTGGCTTCAGCGAGGCAAGCTGCCATAAGCTCTACAAGGAGGCCAATTCCAAATCCCTTATATCCTCCAGTTGGAGCCATTGAGCCTTTCAAGGCGGCATTAGGATCATTGGTGGGGTTGCCGTCTGTATCGAATGCCCAGCTTGGATCAATTGGTTTGTTTTCTCGCTGACAAAGCATTATTTCTGATTTAGCGACGACGCTGGCAGACTGATCAATTACAAAGCCTTCTGAGCCTGGAACACCCACAGCGAACGGGTTAGTGCCAATAACTGGCAATTTACCGCCTGTTGGAGCTATCGAGGCAGGCGCATTAGTGAAGCAAAGCCCAAGGTATCCTGCTTTGGCAATTCTCTCCGCATGATGCCCGAGCACCCCGCAATTATAGGAATTATGAATGGTCATTGCCGCAACCCCTTGTTCGTTAATGGCCTCAAGGAAATCCTCAAAACCTGCATCTATTGCAGCGTGAGCAAAGCCATGTTTTGCATTAACGACAATTCGGCTAGGCTGAGTTATCGCTACTTCGGGCACTGCATCTCCCACCACCTTGCCGCAACGAACATGTTCTCCATAGATTGGCACATACATCAGCCCATGGCTGCGGATCCCATCCTGCTCGGCAAGAACAGTGGCTTTTGCTATGCTACGGGCCTGAGTTTGATTTGCGCCAGCGTTGGCGATGGCATCAAAGGCAAGTTGCTCGACTTGAGCTAGTGTAAAATGTGTCATGACGCGTCTCTCGCAGCTTCCGAGAGTTAGAGCTAGTCAAAAAACCTAAACTTTATTTTGTTGGAGCACCCAATCAAGAAACTCATCTGCCATTGGTTTGGTTTTGGATCCTTTGATTGCTAAGAGAGAAATTGGGCTAACAACCTCAACTTCAGTGAGCTTCACGAGAGAGCCTGACTCCACTAAGTCTCTCGTGAGTGTCTCCCATGCAATTACTGCACCGAGCCCTTTTTGTGCCAGCTCCAACGCTACTATATGGTTATTTACGCTTGGGCCTGCTAGCTCGCTCGCTGGCACCCCTGCCAGATCAAACCAATGCTCCCAAGTTGTCCAGCGATTATTATCGGCGCGCATATGTATTAGCGGAACATTGGCCAAATCTCGGACGGATTGAATGTTGTAGCGCTCAGCAAAGTCCGGACTTGCTACTGCCCAAATATGATCGGTCAAGATGTGAGTGACATCCGATTTTGGATATTCATCAAGAAAATCATAGGCAAAGATCAGGTCCGCATTAGGGGAGCTTATTAGCGTATCTGCAACAATCTGATCAAATTGAGCATCTCGATTATGGTTCCAGAATTCTGCAATTTTAGGGGTCAGCCATTGTGTGGAAATTGCAATAGATGATTGGGTTGTAACCGTTTGTGGGTTTGAGCTGAGCTGTATGCGGTCAATTTCATCTCGGAGTAGCGAGAAGCTTTGGGAAATCGCAGAGAACAAGGTTGCGCCATGCTCGGTCGTTGAAGTGCCTTTTTTTTCTCGCTTCAAAAGGGGTGTGTTTAGCTCCTCCTCGAGCGCTTTCATTCGCTGGCTAATAGCCCCTTTCGTTACGTTAAGCTCCGCGCCGGCGTCCGTAAAATTTCCTTTTCTTACCACGGCTTCGAACGCCATAAGGCTATTTAGATTGGGAAGTTTGTAGCGGCGATATGGCATTCTGCGTTTAATTTTTCTAAACAATAACGATTATTTTACCTATTGAACCGATTAAAGCCTTGGTCAAGACTGATATTTCGACGAGAGGTTTTTATGGTGGAAGCAGTTGGTAAAGAGCGTCGCGGACGTGGTTCGCGGAAGGCAGAACGACAGACTACGGATGTTAAGATGCTCCCTGCACTTAGACGGAAACTTCCGCTCACTGAGCCGATGTGTGCTGAGCAAATCCATCGAATTGATGATGCTTCAATGGATATTTTGGAAAATGTTGGAGTGCAGTTTCGAGATGAAATTGCTTTGAGAGATTGGAGACTGGCGGGTGCAAAAGTTGAAGGCGAGATGGTTTATTTAGACCGAGGTTTAGTTAGAGAATTAATTTCTACCATACCTTCGGATTTCACATATTACGCGCGGAACCCTCAAAACAATCTCCCTTTCGGCAAGGACCATTCAATTTTTGTGCCTATGACAGGAGCGCCATACTTGCGCGATCTTGATGATGTGAGGCGAGAACCCACGCTGGATGACCTAGCTAATTTTCACAAACTAAGTCACATGCTTCCAGCTATTCACTCGAGTGCGCATCACATTATTGAGCCTGGTGATCACCCGATAAGCCAGAGACATTTGAGGATCACTTATTCTTCTATGAAGTATTCTGATAAAACCTTCATGGGGATGACAACTTCACCTAAAAATGCAGAGGATGTGATGGAGATGTGCGCCATTCTCTTCGGTGAAGAATACATGGAAACACACCCAGTCTGCACTGGAAATTGTAATGGGAATAGTCCGCTCGTTTGGGACGAGACAATGCTAGGTGCAATGCGAGCTTTTTCTAAACGAAACCAACCAGTTTTGTGCTCACCTTTTGTTTTGGGGGGCGCGAATACCCCAGCCGGCGTGGCACCAGCGGTGGCTCAGCTTAATGCTGAAGCTTTGAGTGCACTAGCATACACACAGGTTATCCGCCGTGGTTCACCAGCAATTTATGGTCACTATTTGTCTACTGTGAATATGAAATCTGGCGCGCCGATGGCTGGCACTCCTGAAATAAGTCTTATGAACTTCATGATTGGTCAGATGGCAAGGCATTATGATGTACCGTGGAGGACTTCTAACACTCTTGGCGGTTCCAAGATATTTGACGCACAAGCTGGATATGAAAGTGCTACCACTCTGATGGCCGTGCTCTTGGCTGGAGCAAATTATATTTGGCATTCTGCTGGTTGGAATGAGGCTGGCATGCACTGTTCAATGGCAAAATTCGTTGTGGATGCTGAGCAATGTGCAATGGGTTACCGCATGGCAAGTGGAATTAATTGGGATGATTTTGATGAAGCTTTGCGAGCCGTTGGTGATGTCGGTCCTGGCGGGCACTATCTTGGGCATCCGCACACTATGGAGCGCTTTCAACGCGCATTTTTTATGCCGGAGATGTTTGATAATAACTCCATCGAGCAATGGATAGCTGAGGGTGAAATTACAACAAATGAGAGAGCGCTGAGGAGGGCTCAAAAACTATTGAACGAATACGAAGAACCTAAGCTGGAGGAAGCAAAGGATGAGGCTTTGCAGGATTACATTGCTAGGCGCGAGTTAGAAATTCCAGCTGGCGATTGGCTCAATCAAAGTTACTAAATGCCTCCTAAACCTATTACTAGTAAATAGTTATGCCATTCGGAATATGCGAGATTTGAGTTGTAAAAGCAGATCGGTCATGGAAACTAGTGAGATCAAATATCCTCGCCAAGAGGATCACGCGCCTTTGAGACTTGTCGGTTCCTTGGCCGTTGTTTAGGCAGGATGCAGGAAGAGGAAAAACCTGATGCAATTTGAAGGTATCTACACGCCAGTTGTAACTGCATATCACGATGATTTTTCGATTGATAAGAGACAATTTGAAGCCGTTATCGAACATTTGATCGAAACTGGTGTTCATGGGTTAATTATTGCCGGAACTACGGGCGAGTATTATGTCCAGAGCCCTGACGAGCGTTTGGAGCTGATGGTCCTGGCTAAAGAAATCATAAATGGTCGAATTCCCATGATCGTTGGGACCGGGTCAATGCGGACAGAGGAGTCGGTTCTCTATGCGGAGCGCGCGAAAACGATAGGTGCTGACGCTATATTAGTTGCAACTCCACCCTATGGACTACCAACAGGCCGAGAAAACGCTCTTCATGCTCTCACAATTGATCGAGCAGCAAACCTTCCAATTATGCTCTACAATTACCCTGGTCGGATGGGTGTTGAGATGAATGAGGAATATCTAGATCGGGTCGGAAGAAGCCCTAATTTTTGCGCTATTAAAGAATCAAGTGGCAACATCAATCGTGTTCATTTGCTAGCGCGAGACTACGCACATATCCAGATGTCATGTGGGATGGATGACCAGGCGCTAGAATTTTTCGCATGGGGAGCCCGATCTTGGGTTTGTGCAGGATCAAACTTTGCGCCTGAGGCGCACATTGCACTCTACCAAGCCTGCGCACTTGAAGGTGATTTCGATAAAGGTCGGAGAATTATGTCCGCAATGATGCCGCTGATGCGAGTGTTGGAGCAAGGTGGTAAATTTATTCAGTGCATCAAGCATGGGCTAGATTTAAGAGGTATTCCCGTTGGTCCACCAAGATACCCGCTAAGGCCATTGAACAAAGATGACAAACGTGAGCTCGAGATGACTATAAACGTCATGAATACTGCAATTAACAGAATATTGGAGGACAAATAAGTGTCAGACCTACTTACTAGAGAAGAATATGGCGCCATTTCCGATAACTTGACTTTGCCTCGATGCTCATTCGTTGATGGCAGTTTTAGAAAGGGTAACGGCGGAGTGCTGCCGACAATTAACCCTGCAACTGGGGAAATTATCGCTGAGCTATCTGCAGCGGATGCCTCAGATGTTGATTACTCAGCACAGAAGGCTCGAGAGGCGTTTGATGACGGTAGGTGGTCAAAGTTGCATCCAGCAAGCCGCAAAGAGGTCTTAATTAAGCTGGCCAAGCTTATAAAACGCAACCGACGTGAACTTGCAGTTATGGAAAGCCTTGATTCTGGAAAGCCCATCGCGGATTGCGAGCAAATCGATATTCCAGAGACAATTAATACAATTAAATGGCACGCAGAAGCCATTGATAAGCTTTATGATAAAACAGCTCCTGTTGGTGATGATGCTATGTCATTAATTGTGCGGGAGCCAGTTGGGGTGGTTGGCTTAGTGCTCCCGTGGAATTTTCCATTACTTATGTTGGCCTGGAAGTTGGCGCCCGCTTTAGCTGCGGGAAACTCATTGGTAATTAAGCCGGCAGAGCAGACTAGCCTCACCGCACTTCGGCTTGCAGAATTAGCAATGGAAGCTGGTGTTCCTGCCGGTGTTATAAACGTTCTTGTGGGGGATGGCCCATCCGTCGGTCAGCCAATTGGGTTGAGCAACAAAATTGATATGATTGGATTTACTGGATCTACTGATACTGGCCGCAGGTTTTTGAGGTATTCAGCTGACAGCAATTTAAAGAATATTTCACTCGAATGTGGCGGTAAAAATCCAGCGATTGTCCTTGAGGATGCAGACCAATTGGATATTGTTGCTGAGCACATAGTATCTGCAGCGTTTTGGAACATGGGAGAAAATTGTTCCGCAGGTTCCAGGCTTATAGTTCACAAGTCGCACAAAGAAGAACTATTAAGTCGCGTGGAAGCGCATTTACGAGACTGGCGCACAGGCGACCCTCTCGACCCAGCAAATGCTCTAGGCGCTTTAATTGATAGTGAACATTTTGGGAAAGTAAGCAGTGCAATTGATTCCGCCACTGGGAAAAGATTGTGTGGAGAAAAAATAGATGGAAAATTTATAACTCCAACAATCTTTGATGGAGTTAAACCTGATGAAAAACTAGCGCAGGAGGAGGTTTTTGGACCTGTTCTTGCAGTGGTTGAGGTTAGCTCAACTGATGAGGCATTGGCGGTTGCTAATATGACGGACTACGGTCTTGCTGCCTCCATCTTCTCTGCCAATATAAAGACAGCACTCAGAGCTTCGCGAGCTGTCAGGGCAGGGACAGTGACGGTCAATTGCTTTGGGGAGGGAGACATAACAACTCCTTTTGGGGGCTTTAAACAATCTGGATTCTGGGGTCGTGACAACTCTCTGCAAGCCCATGACCAGTATTGTGAAACCAAGACCATATGGATTGACCTAAGCGATCGCGACGGAGATCATATCGCTTGACTTATCCGGTTGAATTCATCGCAGGCGATCCGGGTCCTGCCGCCTGGAATGTCATTCTGCCTGATGCCCTGAAGTATCCGACTTTAGAAGGTAACTATACTTGTGATGTTCTGGTCATTGGGGCAGGCTTTGCGGGTTTGACGGCAGCCAGGCGTCTTGCGGTTCAGGCACCTCACTTGAAGGTGATTGTTGTGGAAGGTAGGCGTTTAGCTGAGGGACCTGCGGGACGTAATTCTGGTTTTATGGTTGACCTACCTCATGACCTTAGCTCAGATGATTACGCAGGACAGGCGGAGAAAGATTTAGCTCAGATTAAGCAAAACCGGATTGCAATAAATTTTGCTCATCAAACTGCACAAGAGTTTGGCTATGTTGGAGAGGCCTTTGACCCAAGTGGTAAAATAAATGGGGCCGCGACTACTAAAGGCGTTCAGCATAACCAAGAATATTCAGAACACCTTACGGCGATAGGGGAGCGCAGTGAGCGCCTCGACGCGCAGGCAATGACTGAACTAACTGGCACTAAATTTTATCTCGACGGCCTTTATACCCCAGGGGCAGTTATGCTCCAGCCTGCTTTGTATATTCGTGAGCTAGGTAAAGCAGTAGCTAAAACTGCACAAATCTTCGAAAGCTCGCCAGTAAACTCTCTCACCAAGCAGGGAAGAAGCTGGTGGGCTGAGACTGAGAAAGGCACTGTAAGCGCTGGTAAAGTAGTGCTCGCAGTTAATGGCATGGCTGAAAAATTTGGTTATTTTACTGGGCGGCTCATGCATATTTTCACATATGGATCTATGACGCGTAAGCTCTCAAAAGATGAGGCTACGCGGCTTGGAGGAAAGCCAAAATGGGGCTGCACGCCTGCGGATCCGATGGGAACAACAGTTCGTCGAATCAGTGGTATAAATGGGGATCGCTTGATTGTTCGAAATACATTTCGGTTAGATCAATCAATGGAAAGTCGTCAGGAACAGTTAGGTAGGATCTATCGAGATCATGATCGTTCATACGCTGCTCGTTTCCCGATGTTATCGGAAGTCGACATGGAGTACCGCTGGGGTGGTCGTTTATGTACATCCTTCAACAATATTCAAGGGTTCTCAGAATTGGAGCCGGGCCTAGTATCAGCCTGTTGTCAGCTTGGGATTGGGGTCACTAAAGGTACTCTTTTAGGGGTTGCGGCGGCAGACTACCTTGCTGATTCAATGACAGAGGAATTGCAGCCGCTGCTGGTTAATCAGCGTGATTTGAGGCGCCTTCCACCTAAACCATTGGCGAATTTGGGCGCTAATACATACTTGCGATGGAAGGAATATCGCGCTGGTGGAGAGTTTTAGTAGCATGACTGGTGCTTTGGGAGGACTTAAGGTTCTTGATCTTTCTCGCATATTAGCAGGACCTTACTCCACCCAACTCTTGGCCGACATGGGCGCTGAAGTTCTAAAAATTGAAAACCCAAGGACAGCTGGCGATGATACAAGGCAATGGGGCCCTCCCTTCGTCGAGCAAATGAATGGTGATCAGGATCTCAGCGCTTATTTCATTAGCGCTAACAGAGGCAAACGTTCGGTCGCTATAGATTTCGGTTCTAAAGAGGGGCAAATTGCTATCAAGAAGCTTGCGAAAGAGGCAGATATTCTCGTCGAAAATTTTAAATCTGGCTCGCTCAAGGCCTACGGCTTAGACTATGAGAGTCTTAAAGAAATAAACGCAGGCCTTATTTACTGCTCCATAACGGGGTTTGGACAAGTTGGGGCAAACTCAGATAAACCAGGTTATGATCTTATGGCTCAAGCATATGGAGGCATTATGTCTCTTACCGGTGAAGCCGCCGGCCCTCCCATGAAAACGGGAGTTGCGATAGCCGATGTTGTGTGTGGTTTGTATGCTTCTTCTGGGATTTTGGCAGCTCTTCACCACCGGAATCAAACGGGTGAGGGGCAGCACATTGATCTTGCGTTAGTGGACTCGCAGATCGCTTGGCTAGTCAACCAAGGAAGTAACTACCTAGTTACCGGAGAAGTCCCCGAACGTCTTGCAAATGCTCATCCTAGCATTGTCCCTTATGAGGTCTTTAAAACCCTTGATGGTTTCGTGGTGATAGCAGTCGGTAATGATAAGCAGTTTGCTAATTTTTCTAATTGGCTAGACCAACCACAGTGGATTAGTGATGAACGATACAGAACCAATCCATTGCGGTTGAAAAATCGGACAAGTTTAGTGTCTAAAATTTCGAGTGTGCTTAGCGGAATTTCCACTCAAGAAGTGTTGATCGGATTGGAGAAGGTGGGAGTCCCCGTTGGGCCAGTCAATTCACTCGATCAGGTATTTGAGAGCGATCAGGTTCGGGAAAGAGAAATGCGTGTTGATATTGAGAGCCCTCACGCGGTGGGCGGGGCAATCCCCGTCGTTGGTAATCCACTAAAATTCTCAAAAACCCCTGTGATATATAATATGCCCCCACCGAAATTTGGTGAGCATACCACTGAGGTCATGAGTCGGATCTCAAAGGAAGAGGAAGCTTAGCGGTTCGACCACCATCAACCGTAAAGATCTGGCCTGTTATAAAACTAGCCTGATCTGAGACAAGGTAAGCTACTACACTTGCAACCTCGGATGGCATGCCCGTCCTACCAATAGGGTGAATATCTGAGAGCTGGTCGCTAAAGCACTTATCTTGTTCAGCAACAAATGCTCGGTTTAGTTCAGTTTCAATCCATCCTGGGGCAACTGCGTTGCAACGAATACCAAGCGGACCAATATCGACAGCAGCTGACTTTGTAAGCCCATGCAATCCTGCCTTGGAGGCGCAGTAAGCGGCATGACCAGGATTGGCCCCGTATCCTTCAATTGAGCCTATGTTCACGATACTTCCATTTGTCTTAGCGAGATATGGTGTTGCATTTTTTATAAGTATAAAAGGCGCAGTTAGATTCACGGCTAGGCTTTGATCCCAGTCTTCAAGGCTGTGTTTATCAATTATAGTCTCGCGCATTATGCCCGCATTATTTACAAGTATATCAAGCTGCCCTGCAAGCTTTATAACCTTGTTTATTAGAGATCCGGCCTCTTCTGGATTAGCAATATCACAGTTTAAGCTTTCAAAATTTTTTGAATTTTGTCGTTGGGCAGTTATAACTCTAACGCCCAGATCTTTGAGGTGATGCGCTATAGCTTCCCCGATACCTGAACTCGCACCAGTGACCAAGGCAACTTTATTTTTTAAGTCAGCCAACTGGCTTTCCCCCATTTACTTCCAAGATTGTCCCAGTGATGTATGAAGCTGAGTCTGAAGCGAGATATAGCATTGCATCTACAATCTCACTTGGTTTTGCGACATGGCCAATTGGGACCGTTTCTCCTAGTGCTTTTATCGCAGTATTGGGGTCAAAACCTCGCAACTCAAAACCAGATCGAAGCATAGGCGTGTCAACTTCATTTGGTGCTACTGCATTAATACGAATACCCTGCGCTGCATGATCTCTACCCATGCATTGTGTCAGGGTAGCTAAAGCTGCTTTAGACATGCAATAAAGAGCGTGATTAGGGCCTGGCCGGAGACCCCAACAAGAGGCAGTGTTTACGATTGCGCCCCCGGTTTTTTCCATCAAAGGAATTGCCCCTCTGCAAATCCTGGCAGGCGCTTCTATGTTAATTGATAGGGTCCGAGCAATATCATCGTCAGTACTATCGGTAATTAACCCTCGTGTAATAATGCCAGCATTATTAAAGACTAAATCAATGCCACCCAGTGATTTAGCTGCTCTTTCAGGAAGTGTGTCACAGTATGTGGAATTCATCAGATCACCATCGGTAATATCGACTGCGAACACGCTCGCGCCTTCTTCCCTTAAGGCTGCGACTAAAGAACTGCCAATTCCTCCAGCAGCGCCGGTAACAAGAGCTTTTTTTCCTGTAAATCTCATAGGACACATATACTGAACATTCGAAAAGCGGATACCTTATATGCGGCATCGTGCATCGCCAAACAATTTCAGCTATGGTAGCAATCGGTAATGCGACCGCTATATGCCATTTCACTTAAACTTATCTCAGTGGCTTTGTTCGTTACAATGGCTGCTTTGATTAAGATTGGCACTCAAGAGGTGCCGATAGGTCAGGCCGTTTTCGCTAGATCATTTTTTGCAGTTCCAATTATTATTGGTTTCCTATGGCATCAAGGCCACCTCCATGACGGGTTCAAAACAAAACAACCGTTAGGCCATCTCTGGCGGGGAGTTCTTGGCACATCCGCGATGGCTACGGGGTTCGGCAGTCTCGCGTTACTGCCGCTACCCGAGGCAAGTGCTATAGGCTATGCAGCGCCTCTGCTAACGGTAATTTTTGCAGCTGTATTTTTGGGGGAGCGTTTGCGCGCGTTTCGTCTTAGCGCGGTTGGATTGGGTCTAGCGGGAGTTCTCGTCGTATCAGTTCCAAACTTTACGATATCTAGCGTCAGTGCGTCGCTTGGGGTCGGTGCTGCTTTAGGTCTTGTGAGCGCAACCCTGCGAGCTGGTGCTGTAGTAACTGTTCGGGCTCTTGTAAGAAGCGAAACTACCTCAACGATCGTATTTTATTTTTCTATTATTTCCTCGTTGATTGGTATTTTAACATTCCCAGTAGGTTTGTTTTATGATGAGTTTGCTTGGGTTATACCTACTCCCACCGCTGGTTTGGCTCTATTACTAGCGGGGCTTTTTGGAGGTGTTGGTCAGCTTATGGTTACGACGTCATACCGTTTTGCTGAGATTGGAGTTTTGGCCCCGTTTGATTATACGTCAATGATTTTTGCCGTGGGGTTAGGTCTATGGATATGGGGTGATTGGCCAAGCATTTACACAATAATTGGAACGCCAATCGTAGTAACCGCTGGGCTATTAATTATATACCGCGAGCGCCAGCTTGGCTTAGCTCGTTCTAAAGCTAAGCAAACGGCCGTCGATTACAAGTAATCCTAACAGAATACACCCCAGCCCCATAAAATCCCAAAGGCCAAAGCTCTCATTCAGGAATAGCGCTCCCAAGATCATGGCGCTCGTTGGGATTAGAAGGGTGACGAGTGCTGCGTTAACAGCGCCTGCGTTTTCGATGAGCCAAAAGTAAATCATGTAAGCAAGTGCAGTCGATAATATTGCAAGCCCTAGCATGGCGGCCCAGAAGCTAGTCGATGGCAGTGGCTGGGACCAAGGTTGATCAATCGTTAACATAAGGGGCAAAGCCAATAAGGAAGAGCCCATTAGTTGACCAAATGCTCCTTGTGTAGGGGTGAGCCCCAGTCGAGCAAATCTTCGCCCGTAAACTACGCCAAAACCATAGGAAAAGGCAGCGATTATGCACCCCGCCATTGCTAAGTAGCTCCAAGTAGCGCTCCCGTGCTGATTATCTCCCGCGCCAGTTCCGATAAAGAGTAGCGTTACCCCTAAGAAGCCTAGGCCTACGCCAGTTGCTTTCTTAAATGATAACCTTTCCTCAAAGAAGATATACCGTGCAACCAACATCGCAAAGAATGGCGTTAACGCGTTGAAAATACTAGCAAGACCTGATGATATTTTAGCAGTTTCAGTTCCATCTAGTGGGCTTTGAGCCCAGAAAAGAAGTCCGAATGGCACAACATTATTTATCAAACCCATTACAAGAAATGTGGTAAGCAGGGAAAAGCTCATGTGTGGAAGCTGCCGGCGATAGGCAAGAAATCCGCTAACTACTGCAAGTGCGATAAAAACGCGTAGAAACACTACTGTGGAAAAGCCAACCTCTTTGACTGCACTACCGGAGAACGTAAATGCAGCTCCCCAGATGAACGAGAGGCTTAGAAGATTTGTCCATGCAAGGCGGCTCATTGGAGCTCCATAACATAGCTAGTTGAGTTTTACCCTCAGTCATTTGCAGAAACTTCTGCCGCAAACGGGAAACTTTGACCGGAGATGCCAAGTAAGGGGGTCACATGTTCATTAGCGTCTTTGACATATTTAAAATTGGAATAGGTCCATCGTCCTCGCACACTATGGGACCCATGTTAGCCGCTCAGAGATTCTTGCGAGAGTTAACTGCAGCCGACCTTAAACCTGATCGTATTGAGGTTAGGCTTTATGGTTCTCTTGCATTTACTGGAAAGGGGCATGCGACTGATCGAGCTGTCCTTCTTGGCCTATTAGGTTTTGAGCCCGCAACATTGGATAATGAAAGTGCAGCTGCTGCTCTTGATAGATTAGCGAATTCACGTCGTTTAGAGCTCTCAAAGAGTCATGCCCTTAAATTTGAAGAGCCGCGTGATCTGGTGTTTGATTACGGTCCGGCATTGCCTGGCCACCCAAACGGAATGAAGATGCGAGCTGAAGTCGGGGGTAATTTGCTGCATGAAGGCACTTACTACTCGATTGGAGGTGGCTTCATTGCTAGTGAGGCTGACCTTGGGAAGATTGATAGTGGGGAAGATCAGTCCAAGTTCCCATTTAATTTTAGCACTGCAGAGATGATGCTGAGCATGGGTAGGAGCAGCAAATTGAGTATTGCTGAGATGAAAGCTGCGAATGAAAAAATCCAATGGGGAGATGAGTTGGACTCAAAGCTTGATCATTTATGGTCTATAATGGACAGCGTAATAGAAGCAGGCCTCACACAGTCGGGCACCTTACCTGGCGGGCTTAGGGTAAAGCGGCGAGCTCAAGGTATATATGAACAATTGATGTTAGAGCGCACACGCAACATGACTCAACCGCATGTGATCAACGATTGGTTAAGTGTATATGCCATGGCCGTTAATGAAGAAAATGCAGCTGGTGGAAGAGTTGTAACGAGTCCAACTAACGGCGCAGCAGGCGTTGTGCCTGCCGTGATCCGATATTATCGAGATCACTGCCTTGATGCGGGCCAAGCGGGTATAAGGAAGTTTCTTTTAACAGCTGCTGCAATCGGCGCCATTGTCAAACAAAATGCATCGATATCTGGTGCAGAAGTGGGTTGTCAGGGGGAGGTGGGCTCAGCGTCTTCAATGGCTGCTGCAGGTTTATGTGCGGCGCTTGGCGGGACCAATGAGCAAGTAGAGAATGCTGCTGAAATTGCTCTTGAACATCATTTGGGTATGACCTGCGACCCAGTCGCAGGCTTAGTACAGGTGCCCTGCATTGAGAGAAACGGATTAGGAGCCATTAAGGCAGTGTCCGCAGCCTCGTTAGCTTTGCGGGGGGACGGCACACACTTCATGCCCCTAGATAACTGTATTGAAGCGATGCGGCAGACTGGCGTTGATATGAGCACCAAGTATAAAGAGACCAGTCAGGGTGGTTTGGCTGTAAACCTGCCTGAGTGCTGATGTATTGGCTCCGCCAGGGTTGTAACCCGGCTGGAGCCAAATGGGTTATTTTAGCCCCACATCACCCAGAGCTCGGCGAGAGCTGTTAGCGCAAAGCCCAGAAATATGAGTGCTTTGAAGGGTAGCCAAGGTGTGTCCATAAACCTCTTGTGTGCCGCCGTGCCGCGTTCCTCATTATCAGCGTCATCAGCTACTGCTTTGATGTCGTCCATAGCATCAAAGCTTCCCATGATCCCTAGGATAGTGAAAAAAACTAGGAAGACGGTCAATGGCAAATATGTGCTTTCGTAGCCGGCGCCAATTAAGCTCAAGGCTAACACGTGCGAAATTAGTATCATTGTCATGATCCACAGCAGATCTCGACCCCTAGTTCCCCACGCCATGATTCTATTAGCGCGGTCTTGTGGCGTATTCATAACTTTTCTTTCTCTAAAATATTCTGCAATTACTATTCTCGCATAGCCTCCATATTTTTGAATAACAATTACTAACGCTTGAATGACACCGAAGAATGCTTTTACTAGCGTTAATAAGTAGATTCAGGAGTAGGAAAATGAAAATCATATCATCAGTAGAGCTCAGCAAGGGGTATAAGCACTGGCGGAGCTTATTCGATGCCAATGAGGACGTCCGACTTGAGCACGGAGTAATTGTCTTGGCTGTTGGTCATGAAGCCAACAATGAAAATAAGGTTTGGACCTGCATAGAAGTTGAATCAATGGAAAAAATGATGGCTATGGCTAATTCGCCTAGCATGATCAAACTTCGCGAAGAAGCAGGCGCAATAATTGAGACCCAAACCTGGACCCAATTGGTTGACTGAAGAGTATCGCAAGGCCCTTGTATGGGGACCTTGCGGAATTCTAGTTCACTAATTTAAGCCATTTGCTTGCTGTAATCATTCCAGCAGATATTGCGGCCACAAATACTAGCGCCCAAACTAAGGTTGGAGTGGTCAGAGCAGTTTCGACATGGTGGTGGTGGGCATGTGCGAATTGCCCTAGGCAAATAAGAGATGTGGATAGGATTGCTTTTTTCACTTAGCGTAAATGATACATCATGCGTATTAATCAAGCCAGAAAGAATGAAAATTTTGGCCCCTTTTTTTACCTAGACCTTCCAGTCAGTGTAAGGATAATGGAGGCATCATGAATATTTCTAATGCTTCGGGGACTAAACTAAGTTTTGGCTGGTCCGGTCCATACCAACCGATTTGGATAATTTACCTTCTAATTTTCTTAACGGTTACGCTTGCATCGTTAGTTAATGGCTTAAGTCTCAACATGTGGATGGCATTTTCAATGGGGGCCATTGCGCTAGTATTTTCCATGTTTAAGTTTTTCAATCTTAAGGCCTTCATCCGCGATTTTGCTGTCTATGATGTCGTAGCAAAGCGCTTTCCCTCTTATGGAAAGGCTTATCCATTTATTGAGGCAGGAATTGGGGTTTTATTAATTTCCAATTTCATGGTTCCCATCGCTCTGATTGCGTCGGTGCTAGTTTTTGGCGTTGGCTTGATTGGAGTTTGGGGCGTGATCAGGAAAGGCGAGAAAATACAGTGCGCTTGTGTAGGGAAGATGTTTGATCTTCCTCTGTCGCGGATCGCACTGTTTGAGAATGGCATTATGGTCGGAATGTCGATCGTAATGCTTACATTGATGGCTTAAGGATAATCAAATGAACATCCAAGATGCAGCCCGTCTATGCAGTCTGCCAAGAAAGACCATACGATATTATGAGGATGTGGGTTTGGTCACACCGGGTCGAAGAGGCAATGGATACCGAGAGTTTGATAGAAGTGATATTGTAAGATTATCATTCATAGCGCGGGCCCGGGGACTAGGATTTTCAATGGAAGATGTTCGAGGTCTTTTAAGGTTGCAGGATAATCCAGTTCGTCGGTCTGCTGAGGTTAAAGCTCTCGCTAAATCCCAACTTGCTAAACTTGAGCATAAACTATCTGAGATTTCTAAAATGCGTGAGGAACTTCAAGATTTGTTTGATGCGTGTTTGGGTGACGAGGGTGCAAGCTGTGCTATTTTAGATGGGCTCGCACAGACCAAATGATATTTTTCCGAGGCGCATTTAGACAGACTGGGCAGCCTTATAAAACGAGGGGATCATAGAATGACTGCAAGATTGACAGCGCTTTTAGCTTTCGTGATTCTTATACCTAACCTGACTTTTGCCCATTCGAAAGTAAACAGTAGCGACCCTGATAGCGGCAGTCAGGTTGTTGAAGGGTTAGCCAAATTCGAGCTAGGTTTCACTCAACCTGTGCGCGTTACTCGGTTCGGATTAATCAGGATAGACGCAAGCGTTGCTGCGGAAGATTTAATGGAGCGGGATCCGGATGATGCAGCGGCACTTCTTAATAGTGTCGGTGCTTCGGGGTTAATTACTACCAGCAAAATACCAAAAGGATTTAGCGCTGAACTCACGCTGACCTTCGATCCGTTAGAACCGGGTATTTACCAATACGTTTGGATTGCGGTTGCACAGGATGGGCACCTCATGGAAGGTCAGGGGCATTTCGAGGTAATTTCGGGAGGTTAATTGTGCTCTTTCATGACTTGATAGCAATATTTGCTAGAGTTTTGATTTATGTAGGGTCAATCGGTGCTGCGGGATCTATACTTCTGATTTTAACACTTCGTGCTCAAGGTTATTTTGCTTACATGCTCAAACGACAAAGCCTTGTAAGCTCATTTATACTTATTCTGACTCTTCCCGTTTCATATTTTAGTTTTCAGTTGAGTGTGGCTGGTGGAGATATTGCAATAGCTTTCTCTGAGGGCTTTAGGGATATTTATTTTCAGACAAGTCAGGGTGTCCTTGCCCTTTCTAGATTAGCGTCTGCAGCGATATTGATTATCCTTGTGCTACTCACTCAGAGGCGCGCTTTTTATGTGTATTTTAGTACCATCCCCGCCTTGGTTTTAATCTCATTATTTGTGTTTGAGGGGCACAGTACGTCATTTGGACTCAGGTGGATTTCAGCTGCTTTAGTTATAACTCATCTGGTTGTTGTTCACTGGTGGTTTGCGGTTTTGGCTCCGCTAGCTCACACAATACCTGCTGAGCAACAAGAGTACGCTCATCGTTTTGGTTCTCAAGCTATAGTTGCAGTGCCGCTAATGGTAGGTGCCGGCCTTATTTTCTTGGCGATACTAGCTGAATGGGAGTGGCCAGAGTTTCAAGAATATTTTCAACGCTTTGCTCTTAAAATGCTAATATTTTCGGCTGTCATTATGATGGCTGCTCTCAACAAGCTATACTTCACCAACGGACCAGGACTGAAATGGTCATTAAGGTTAGAAACGTTTTTTGGCGTGGTATTATTAATATCTACTGCTTTTTTGGTAAGAACCAGCCCTTAGCTGTTATTAAATTTCGATAGATGGCATCTGCTATCCATCTTGTCATGGCGTGCATTGCAGGACAAAAATCAGCGGGTGCCTTCGTTGCCTGGTCATGGTTTGAAAGAAAAATGGAGCGGGTGATGAGATTCGAACTCACGACACTTAGCATGGCAAGCTAATGCTCTACCCCTGAGCTACACCCGCACCGGAGGTATGGCGGGAGCACTACGTGCGGCTTGTTACTTTGACAACCCCAAATTTGCAGCTCGCTTATGGTTTTTTTTGGCGACTAAAAACTCCACCATGAACATGCGGTTTTAGTTGCTTGAGTGGTCCACCTGACCGAACCGGCCTATCTGGAAAACGTCCTTGCTGAAGTAAGCGGTCGTATAATACGATCGCACCGGCTGTAGCAACATTGACACAAAATTTCATAGGGATCTGTATAACATGTTGAGCGCGACCGAGGACTGCTGTTGATATGCTCTCTTTTTCAGGTCCCAGGACGTAAACAGCGCGCCTAGGATGACGAAATGAAGGCAATGGAATTGCGTTTTTGGTCAGTTCAATAACTACAAGCTCACATCCTAACGGCAGATTTAGCTCATCGATGTCACCATATTGGTAATAAGGAATTGTTTCGAACGTAGACGATGTATCCGTCCGCATTAATTGCTTCTTAGAAAATCCTGGATTAATTGTGAATACGAAGCTTGCACCAAAGGCATGAGCAGAGCGAATGAGATTCCCCATGTTGCCCGGCTTAGAAACTTGCTCTATTCCAATTCCAAAGTATCCTCTTGCCTTAAGATTTTGTGACATGGATCGCGCCTCCTCCACTGGAAAGTCGCAGGAAAAATAAAAGTGGTAAAAGGGCAATCACCAAAACAAGAGCCGCCAAATTCATCGCTTCCCATCCCAGGTATGCAAGAGCAGGTCCAGCGCCAATTGTGCCAATTCCAGTGAAAAACGAAACAGTAAACTCGTTCCTGCCTTGGGCGGCAAATCGAGCGGCGTCTGGTACTTCTTGCTTTACTACAATGCCTCCTGGCCCGTATGTAGCTGCCCATCCGAAGCCTAATATAATTAACGCAACAAACATTTGGGACGGAGAGCTTGGCAGTAAGCCTATTCCGCAGGCCACCACTAGGAGCGCAGCCCCCATAACCATCAACCTTTTTAGACCCATAAAAGACGCGATGCGTGGCAAGATGAGCATTGGTGCGAACATAGCCACTACGTGCCACATTATGGCAAATGTGCGAACATTCGGGCCGAAATGTCCTGCGTGTGCGCCGTCGTTCAAATTCATATCCTGCATGTGCAACGCGGCACCGGTCATGAGCAGAGCCATTACACAGTATCCGACTGCACCAGTTATAACGCCAACGATGTAGTTGTAGGTCATATATTGAGGTATCTCGATTTCTTGTTCACTTTCCAAGGTTTCAGAGTTTTTCTTAATTGGTGTGAAATAAATTAGGAGCCACACAATTAAAGCGACGAGACCAATGAATCCGTATGATACGCCGTAATATTGAGCGGGCGAGATAATGTTAGCTGCGAAAACGAAACCCGGCCCAACAAATGCCGCTAGAACTCCACCAAATAGTGTGAGAGACAGGGCGTTTGCACTTAAGGCTCCGGTAACTTGGTCTGCCGCTGTAAAGCGGAGCAGGGCAATGCTTGACAAATATAGACCTAGGCAAAGGTGAGCAGGAAATAGGATCCAATACTGCTGAAAAAAAGCTGCTAAGATCCCCACCGAGCCCGAAAGAACTCCAAAAGAAAGTCCCACCATCAAGATAGGCTTCCTCCCAAATTTTGCCATTAGGCGGGAGAATATCAGGCCACCGAACATCACAGCAATTACTTGAAATCCTGTTGGATATGTTGCTAACGCTTTGGTTCCTGAGAGCACTGCGCCAAACTCCGCGCCTACACGGACGGCAATGGTCGCGCCGGACATTCCAACACCCATTGCCAACGCAAGTGACCAAACCGATAGTGGCAAACGTGGCTCGTTCATCTGACCGCGCATGACAGGCCTGGAGGCAACCGGCAAGCACTTAAAGCCCTAGTATTTGAATCCAGATGCAAAGTGCTTAAGCATTTAGCTAGATCATACACCTCACTTCTCCACAGGGTGGTTAACTATGCTCACCAAATGTCAAAATTTGCTGTTCACGATCTCCCGGTTAATAGATTTTTTTTTATTCGTCATGCTCAGAGTTTAGGGAACGTCAGAGGAGTATTTCATTCGAATAAAGCGGATTGGATCCTTACTAAGCTAGGTCATGAACAAGCAAAACGTGCTGTTCCCGTTTTAAATTCACTTCCAGTCCAGTCCGTTCTTTCAAGTCCGCTAAAGCGGGTCCAGCAAACCCTTGAGCCATATCTTGACGACAATGATCATATAAATATTAAAGATGATCGTTTAATTGAGCGCGACTTCGCGGGTATAGAAGGTATGCCGATCCCGTTAGAAAGAAATTTCTTTATTGAGGATCCCGATGGGGTCGAACCTACAACAGTTTTTATTGAACGGATAATCAACGCTTTGAAAGATGGTTTGAAGCAAGATGATATACTTTTTGGGGCGCACGCAGGGGTCATGCATGGTTTAAGCCTTGGCCTGGGTATTGATATGGATCCGTGGGCTGGTCCCTACAATAATGCTACACCAACCATACTAGAAAAGCAAAATGGAGCATGGAGTCTCCAATACTGGAGTTTCTCGGATCAAGATTGGAGAAAGCCACCGCCGGCAAGCCGTGACTGGAGTGTTTAACTGATGCAATGTAAGGTAATTATTCAACTGGTTGATTGTTCATAGAAAAGCGACGCGCGCAGTCGTCATTTGTTAAACCTGTTTGCAGAATGAGGCTAAGATATAT
>CAXQZM010000015.1:0-9227 GCA_964228455.1 Alphaproteobacteria bacterium
GCATCTATTGATAACGATTCTAGTCCGTTGGCGCCTATTCCGAAGATGTGGATCATGAGTGCGCCTCAACTGAGCATGCATTTAGTGCAGCGGCGGTCATGGGGGTACCACCGCGGCGACCTGTTAATGTTATAAATGGAAAAGCTGGCGAAAATTTTACTAGGGCCTCTTTTGATTCCGCTGCCCCAACGAATCCTACCGGACAGGCAACTAGTAGAGAGGGCATTTTATGCGGATTCAGAGTTAATAGCTCAAGCAATCTAAATAGGGCCGTAGGTGCGTTCCCAATTAAAATTATTGAACCTGTCATTATCGGTAACCAGGTATCTACTTGTGCAGCACTGCGGGTTGTTCCCATTTCGCGTGCCAAGTTAGCAGTTTCCGGTTCCCTTATTTTCACTACTTTTAAGTTTGTGATACTGCTGAGCAAACCTGCCGCTACCATTGCGCTATCACAGAGTATTGGAACGCCAGATTGTAAAGCTTTGGTGCCTGCCAAACGGGCCCCACGGGTGATAACCAGGTCGTCAATTAAGTCTACCTGGCCGCATGAATGTATCATCCGTTCAGCTACTACCTGGTCACTGACATCTAGAGCAGATAGATCCGCTTCGCTTCGAATAGTTGCGAAGGATTGACGATAGATTGCGTCCGGATGTTTTTCATATTGATACATTCTAGAGGCGCCCTTTAACCTGAAACTTACACTGAAACAATTTGTCCTCAGGGCCAATTTTCTTTAGGTTTCGATTTAGTATTTTACAGCCTCTCTAGCTGATCTTTCGTGCAAGCAAATCTCCCACAAGGGCAAATTATTTGCCCATTTTCGATCGTACCGGGCAGTGAGCGAGGGCCCATTGGATGGTCGTTGTGTGGATAGGGATGATGATGGTGCCCATGATCATGGTTATGATCGTGATCATGGCTGTGAGAATGCGTATGCTCTCCTGCGCCAGTTCCAATGCCCTCGACATGGTGGTGGTGGGATTCCTGCACCATGCCTACTTCGTCTTCGAATCCCAGCACGGTCTCACGATACTTGCAGTTCATGCAATTCATAACGTTTGCACCCTCTAAAATTTCTTCGACGCGATCAGCGAAGGTATCTAGAACTAGGGGATGATCGTTAAGATACCCGGCTTTAACGAACTGTGTCTCGGGGTGATGTTTTGCGACTTCATCCGTCGCATCATAAATTCGTTTAACTAGCACGCCCGTAAAGAGAAAATATGGAAAGACGACAATACGCTTGAAACCAAGACCCGCAACAGTTTCTAAACATGGTGTTACTAGAGGAAATGTAACTCCTGAATACGCAGTTTCTCCCCAGCCAAATCCAAGCCCCTCCCAAAGAAGTCGGGTAATCTTTGCTATATTTCCATTCGCGTCGGGATCTGAGGCGCCACGACCTACGACTACCAGAAGGGTTTCGTGAGGTTTAACTTCACCAAAGTCTTGATCGGCTTGATCCATAGCAGCCTGCACTCTTGCTCCCGCGGCACGCATCATTTTATTGTCTATGCCTAACTCACGTCCGTAGTGTACGCTAATTCCTTCGTTCTCCGCCGCATATCGATTCAAGACTGTGGGGATATCATTTTTGGCGTGCCCGGCAGCGAACAGCATTCCAGGTATTGCAAGTATGTGGTTCACGCCTTGATCGCGCAACTTGTCTAAGCCGTTGTTTATGATTGGCGAAGCAAATTCTAGAAAGCCTGACTCTACATCATATTCAGGCAAACGTGCTTTTAGACCCCGAGCGACCTGGTTAAACTGATTAACAGCATCTTCATCTCGCGAACCATGGCCACAGACCATTACGCCGATTTTGGATGATGCTGGAATGTCGAGGGCGGGAATTGATTTAGGAGTCGTCATGAAACTCGACTTAATATCATTTTATGCGCATGGAACCACCATGGACGGATTCTTTTTCAGTTTCAGCGCCATGGGCGCAGTCTTAGTGGCAATGTTTTTGGATGCATTGTTTGGCGAGCCTAAAATTCTATGGAGACGCGCGGGACATCCAATTGTCTGGTTGGGTAAATTTGCAGAGCGAATTGAGACCGTTTTTAATAAAGGCGATCAGAGAATTGTGCGCGGCGCATTTTCGTGGTTGCGAGTGGTTAGCACTGCGACCCTTATTGGCTTTTTGCTGCAAATTGTATGTTCTTGGTTCGCATATGGCTGGATAGTCGTGGGTTTTATTGGTTCAATTGGACTGGCGGCAAGGTCTCTTGATCAACACGTAAGAGCAGTTGCGGATGGTTTAGATCAAACAATAGAAGAGGGCAGAAATGCAGTTAGTAAAATTGTAGGCCGTGATCCTGAGAGCCTAGATCAGGATGGTGTCGCCCGAGCCGCCATAGAAAGCCTCGCTGAAAATAGCTCTGACGGATTTGTCGCTCCAATTTTTTGGTTTGCTCTGTTTGGTCTGCCAGGGCTTTTTGCTTATAAGTCTATAAATACCTTAGATAGCATGTGGGGCCATCGAAACCCAGAATTTGAGAAATTTGGTAAGGTATCTGCTCGTGTCGATGACGTTGTTAATTGGCTGCCTGCGCGCCTAACTGCATTTTGGGTCTCATTTGTAATGGGAACTTTCAGCCCACTAGCGGCTGCCTTCAGAGATGGACCAAAGCATCGGTCTATTAATGCGGGTTGGCCAGAGGCCGCTTTTGCTTGCGCGTTAGGTTTATCGCTTGCAGGCCCCCGTGCTTATGGTGGAGAGATAGTTAACGATGCCGAAATGGGTACAGGTTCAAGAAATGCCTCATCCAGCCACATAAGGGCAGCGTTGCGCATTTTCTGGTTTCTATGGGGCGCAGCAGCGATGACATGCTGCCTATTATTTTTGCTCGGCTTGCTCGTCTAATTTAGCTTGCCGCAGAACAATCCAAATAGCTGATCCAACGATAAGGCCAGCGCCTGCGAAGCCTAACCAACTAAATGGCTCCTTGAATAGAAAAATCCCTATCATGAACGCTACAACAAGTGATACGAAACGCAGAGGTCCCACGACTGCAAAAATCCCTAAACGTATTGCTAACACTGACGTTATATAGGCTACCATAACTAAAATGCTTGAAATACTAAGTGCCCACCACTGACCAGAATTAGGCGCTTGCCAACCAAATAAGCTATAGGCCCAGCCTAGCACCATGACAAATAAGGCGGAAGATAGGGCAACTGTTAACGGAGGCAGTTTTTCACCAACAAGTCGCGTAAAAACGTCGCGCAATGCCACTAGAACTGCAGCAATAATACAAGCTGGAATAGCCCACCAGCGAAATTGGCTTGTCTCGAATTCTCCAGTGTCCATGCCGAGTGACGCAAGTACAATTCCAAAAAAGCCAAGCAAGATCGCCAACCATCGGCGCCAGCCCACTTTCTCCGAAAATAGAATGATCCCTAATAGAACCAAAAAAATTGGGTTAGAGGCTATTAGGGTAGATGCGATGGCGAAAGGTAAGAAAGGTAAAGTAGAAAGAAATAAAATAGTAATAACAGCTTCAACGAACCCACGTCCAAGATTGAATTTGTTTGTAGCAGCGGCCCGCAAGCTTGGCCGGTCTTCAAATGCATAAACTAAAATGCCAAGCATGCCTGCCACTATTGTCCCACGGATGGCTACGATGGTTGAAAGAGGTAGCACATCCACACCGAAAGGATTTTCCGGCTGCTGAAGCCCTCTAATGATACTGTCATTTATTACAAATAATGACATCGAAACCATGATCATTAAACCACCCATGAGGTTTCCTGATTTAGAGTAGGGGCTAACCCCGAGGATGCGAGAAGGATGATCTTTCATGTTTAGGGCGCTTAAGCCTTTTGCGGAGTATGTCACGAAAATACATGGATAATGAGGACTTGGATGGTTCCCTTTTGGCTCAGGGCCCTTATATGCGGGCCATGTTAAAAATTACCGATCTTCATGCCCAAATCGAGGCAGAAGAAAAACCAATTATTAAAGGGCTTAATCTTGAGGTTCCAAAGGGTGAAGTCCATGCGATTATGGGCCCTAACGGCTCTGGTAAATCTACGTTATCATATGTCCTGACAGGCCGCCCAGGTTATGACGTCACTTGTGGGAGTGCCACACTTGATCATGCAGACTTGCTCGAATTAGAACCAGAGGAGAGGGCCTTAGTGGGGCTTTTTTTGGCGTTTCAATATCCTGTAGAAATACCTGGTCTCGGCGCTATGACCTTTTTGAGAGCTGCTTTGAATGCAAGGCGAAGACATTCTGGTGAAAAAGAACTTGATGCAATGGAGTTTTTGCGGTTGGCGCGGGCTGCAGGGCAGAGTTTAGGCATTGGTGATGACATGCTGAAGCGTGCTGTCAACGTTGGCTTCTCTGGTGGAGAGAAGAAAAGGTTTGAGGCTCTCCAGATGGCTCTTCTGGAGCCAAAGTTTGCGATACTAGATGAAACAGACTCAGGACTGGACATTGATGCTTTGCGAGTGGTCGCTGCAGGTGTAAACACCCTTCGCTCGCCTGATCGTGGTTTTCTTGTAATCACCCACTATCAACGCCTGTTAGATTATATCAAGCCTGATTGCGTTCATGTTCTTCATGAAGGTCGAATTATTCAGTCCGGTGGACCTGAGCTAGCACTGCGCCTAGAAGATGAAGGGTATGACCAATTAATAGCTGAGGCCTCGTAAGGAAATGACAAGAACGCCCACCCTGCGAGATGAGGCTTGGCGGTATTCAAGCGCTAAGGCGATAGCTCGACTGACATTTCCGCCTGAGAGGCAAACCTTAGCGGTCTCATCGGAGCAAACTTTAGTGGAAGTAGTTTCTTCAGGAACAAATGGTCATCTCATAACTATTGCCGAGGGTGCCAGATTAAATCATGTACGCATTTTTCCCTCAGACTTATCTTCACCCGCATACGCCACCGCTAAGGTTGAGGTTGCAGCTAACGGGTATTACTCTAGCCATGTACTCAACTTGGCGGGCGAATACGTTCGCAATGAAATTGAAGTAGACTTAGTCGGAGCAGGGGCTCATGCTGACCTGCAGGGAGTTTACATGATTTCTGATAAGGCACACTGTGATACGATGACAAAGATCCATCATGCTGTTGCAGATACAACTAGTGACGAAGTGTACAAGGGTGTGCTCAAAGGTACTTCGCGTGGAGTTTTCCAGGCACAAATTCGGGTGGCGCCTGATGCACAGCGCATAGTAGGCAACCAAATGCATCGTGCTTTGATGTTATCAGATGATTCGCGTGTGGACACGAAACCTGAGTTGGAGATTTTTGCAGATGATGTGCAGTGCTCTCATGGCTCAACAATTTCCGATTTAGATGAGCAACAACTATTTTATTTGCGCTCTCGTGGTCTGCCCGAGGCAAACGCGAGAGCTCTATTAATCAGAGCTTTTTTGGCAGAATTTCTCGATGGCGCCCCCACTGCACTTGAGGGAGTTTTTGAAGAGGGCGTGGAGGCCTATTTACGTGGGCTTTAACGTCCAAGATATCCGCGCTGACTTTCCTATTCTCCACCAGGAGGCTTATCCTGGGAGACCGCTGATTTTCCTTGATAGCGCTGCGTCTACCCAAAAGCCGAGCAAAGTTATTGAGGCGATGGCAAATATAATGGAGCGGGATTACGCTAATGTTCATCGTGGCGTCCACATTTTAAGTCAACGCGCAACTGATATTTTTGAAAGTTGCAGAGCTAAAGTAGCCTCTTTTATGAGCGCGGAAGAACGCGAAATTGTTTTTACAAAGAATACAACTGAGGCGATTAACTTAGTGGCCAACGCGTGGGGAAGATCCAAGCTAAAGACAGGTGATCAGATACTTATTACTGAGTTAGAACATCATGCAAATATTGTTCCTTGGCAGTTAATCTGCTCAGAGACTGGCGCGGACCTTGTCGTTACGCGCATTCACGATGATGGCACTATCGACTTAGATGATTTTCGCAGCAAAATTTCTTCAGGTAAGGTTAAAATGTTTGCGTGCGCGCACGTCTCAAATGTGCTTGGTACAGTGCTGCCGCTAGAAATATTAATTCCTGAGGCAAAAGCAGCAGGTGCCTTGACACTCGTAGACGGCTCTCAAGGTATAACTCATCGAAAAGTAGACGTGGGAACTATCGGATCTGATTTCTACGTATGGACTGCTCACAAGCTTTATGGGCCTACTGGGATAGGTATTTTGTATGGTTCCTACCATGTCCTTGATTCCATGTCTCCTTGGCAAGGGGGCGGCGATATGATTGCCTCTGTCTCTTTTGAGGGTTCAACTTTTAAACCGGCGCCGTATAAATTTGAGGCAGGTACTCCAGCTATCATTGAGGCTGCGGGCTTATCTGCAGCGATTGATTGGGTCGAAAGTGTCGGGATTGAGAACATAGAGAAGCATGAGGCAGAACTGGTTGTTGCAGCTCATGATGCCCTGGCCAAGATTGAAGGTGTGAAAATATATGGCACTGCTCCTAATAAGGCGTCCGTAGTGTCTTTTTTATGTGATAAAGCACACGCGCATGATGTTGGGACGCTATTAGATCGAGCGGGTATCGCAATCCGAGTTGGGCATCATTGTGCCGAACCCTTAATGCAGCGGTATGGACTAGCTTCTACCGCTCGAGCTTCATTTGCGGCATACAATACGCTTGAAGAGGTTGAATCATTGGCTAAAGCTGTGACCGCAGCACAGGAGTTTTTTAGCTAATGTTTGATGATTTCCAAGATCTCTACCAAGAAGTAATTCTGGATCATGGGAAGAGCCCACGTAATAAACGGTCAGTAGAAAATTCTACGCACCAGGCATACGGTAACAATCCAATGTGTGGCGACAAACTTGCGCTATACTTGCGAGTAAATGGTCAAGGTTTAGTCGAGGATGTTGGCTTTCAGGGTGAAGGTTGCGCTATTTCAGAAGCCTCAGCTTCTTTACTTACTGAGGTTTTAGTTGGTAAAACTAAAGCGCAGGCGATGGAGTTATTCGATGCATTCCACAAACTGGCCAAAGGAGAGGACGTGCACAAACTCTCTGACGAGCTTTTGGATGACTTTGGTCGGTTAGAAGTACTTGGTGGCGTACGCGCTTTTCCAATGCGAGTAAAATGTGCAACTCTTGCTTGGCATACTTTGGACAGCGCGCTTAACCTCAAGGACGAGGCAACGACCGAGTAATGGTTATACCTCCTCATCTCCAGAATGATGGAAAGACAATCTCTGACTTTCTACCAGGCGCATCTGTTCGCGCTGTAGGCTCTTCATATAGCGCTACTGCGGGAAAACCCTGTGAAATGCCCATCGCTTCTTATGATAACTTAATTGTTTCATTGAAGACAATTTACGACCCCGAAATCCCTGTAAATATATATGATCTGGGTTTAATTTACCGTGTTGAGCAGAGATTATCTGGCGATGTTGAAGTAGACATGACGCTCACCGCCCCTGGCTGCCCTGTTGCGGGAACTTTCCCAGGTCAGGTTGCAGAGACCCTTGCTGCGCTGGAGGGGGTCGGGGTAGTAACCGTGACATTGGTTTGGGAGCCCGCCTGGACTAAAGATAAGATGTCGGAAGATGCTCGAATTGCGCTCGAGATCTAAACCTTGACCCAACCGCGATACAGACGCAAATACATAATATGTCAGAACCTATCCTAACTTTGACGGAAACAGCTAAAACGCAGCTTGCTTCTCTTATGGCAACTACCGATCCTCGGAAGGTGCCCAAGAGTGCAATAGATAGCCAAGATGCTGACAAGTTGTTCGGGCTTCGCGTTGGTGTGAGAACTACAGGATGCTCTGGAAATTCTTATTTTATCCAGTACGCGACTGAGAAAAAACCTTTTGAAGAAGAGATTGAGATTGATGGCTTGCGTGTTCTGGTTGAGCCAACTGCCGTCATGTTTCTTTTAGGTGCAGTTATGGACTATAAGGAAGACCGTCTGTTTTCTGGATTTGTATTCGAAAACCCCAATGAAACTGGTCGATGTGGGTGCGGCGAATCGTTCACGGTAAATTGACGTGAAAATAGCGCGAACTATGTCGCGTGAATGACTACAACATTAATTTTTGGTGGCACAGATGGAATGGGCCGCGCCATCGCCGACAAACTTGTTGCTGATGGTGGAAAAGTTCACGTTACTTCTAGATCCTCTGAAAAAATTGCGAGTTCAGGGTTTCCAGGCACTGTCTGCGATGTTTTTAATGAAAGCGATATAGAAAGTGCTGTGGAAGAGGCAGGTAGTCAGCTTACCGGGTTAGTCTTCGCGGTAGGGTCTATCGTGCTGAAACCTTTAAAGGCATTAGGCGCCAAGGATTTCATTGATACGTTCATGCTTAACGCGGTTTCCGCCGCGATGGCCGCTAAAAAAGCGTCGCCGACACTCAAGGCAAATCGCGGCGCAATCTTGTTTTTTTCAACCGTCGCAGTTGGTCGAGGGTTTGCTAACCATTCAGCAATCTCGGCAGCTAAAGGCGCAGTTGAGGGTATTACGCGATCATTGGCAGCTGAACTTGCGCCAGATGTCCGTGTAAATTGCCTCTCCCCTTCGCTTACTAACACTAACCTTGCGACGAGTATGACAAGCAATGCAGCGATGGCTGCTGCATTGGCTAAAATGCACCCATTAGGTCGCCTAGGCCTACCAGAAGATTTTGGACCTGCTGGCGCTTTTCTAGTGTCTCAAAGTAGCAGCTGGATAACTGGTCAAGTTATTGGAATTGATGGAGGGCGTGGGGCGCTTGCGGGCAAGTGACCTGTCGTAACTTGATTCCTCTAATGGGGGATCAACTTAGTTGGGATTTAGATCCATTAAAATTAGGCGATCCCACTAAAGACCAGCTCATACTGATGGAGGTGGGCTCAGAAGCGAAGGCGGTCTCCCATCACCCCCAAAAAATTGCGATGATTTTCTCTGCTATGCGCCATTTCGCTGAGGAGGCAAGGTCGAAAAATTGGACCGTAACATATGTGCGATATAGGCCTCAGAGCTCTTTTCTGGATGAGTTAGAAAATCACTGTAAACTTCTGAAACCAAACGAAATTCATGTTACTCGCGCAAGTGAATGGCGAGTGTATCTAGAGCAAAAAACTTGGGCTGAACACTTATCCACTCCCGTCAAAATCTACGAAGACACGCGATTTTTCTCCACAATAGAGCAATTTACTGAATGGGCCTCCGATCGCAAAGAGTGGCGAATGGAGTACTTTTACAGAGCACTTCGTCGTCAGTCTGGTATCTTGATGG
>CAXQZM010000016.1:0-50802 GCA_964228455.1 Alphaproteobacteria bacterium
CGACCGTGAAAGAGAAACCCCCCCCGAGCAACTGTAACATTCTCTACACCTGGAGCTTTGGCCCGGGCTGCTACAAGCTTTCCAACTTCTCCGGCGGCTTCAGTTGTTGCGCCAGTTTTCAGCTTCGCCCGGAGACCTTTGTCCATAGTGGAAGCTGCTGCGATGGTAATACCCTTTTCGTCATCAATGATTTGAGCATAGATGTTCTTGGAAGACCTAAAGACAGACAAACGCGCTCGTCCATTTATGTGGCGTTTCAAGCGAGCACGCGCCCGGAGGCCACGCTTTATACGATTTTCTTTTGTAGTGGTTGCAGTCATTATTTCTTCTTCCCTTCTTTACGGAAGATCTGTTCGCCAACGAATTTAATGCCTTTTCCTTTATAAGGTTCAGGCGGACGATAAGCTCGGATTTCAGCACAGACTTGACCAACAACTTGTTTGTCGGCGCCTTTCACAATGATTGAAGTGGGCTTATCACACTTGATTTCTATGCCTGCAGGAATGTCGTAGTAAATATCATGTGAATACGCGAGCTGAAGCTGCAAACGCTGGCCTTGAACCATCGCTCTATATCCAACTCCTACCAATTCCATTTCCTTCTGAAATCCTTCAGAAACACCCTGACACATGTTTGCAACGTTAGCGCGAGTAGTACCCCACATCGCACGAGCGAACTTGTCGTCGCTTTTGGGTGTGAAAAGAATCTGACCGTCTGAAACCTCAACTTCGATTTCGGGTAGAGTTTGCATTTTAAGCTCGCCCATTTTGCCTTTCGCCGTTAAAAGACCGTCGACAACTGCTACTTCAACCCCTGCTGGGATTGACACCGGGTTTTTACCAATACGAGACATCAGAAATTTCCCTAGAAGACCTGGGCAACAACTTCGCCGCCGATGTTGCGATCTCGCGCATCGGCATCAGTCATTACACCTTGAGATGTAGATACAATGGATACACCAAGGCCATTATGAACCCGGGGCATATCTTTCAAAGAGGAGTAGTTTCGCAACCCAGGACGGGAAACACGTTTCAACTCCCTAATAACGGGTTCACCATCGTAATATTTTAGCTCAACTCGCAACTCCGAAATGCCCTTGCGAACTTCCGACTCAGTATAGCCTCGAATGAAGCCCTCTTTCTTGAGAACGTCCAATACAGCACGTCGCTTTTTAGAATTTGGAGACATGATAGCACTATGACGAGCCATTTGGCCATTACGGATGCGGGTTAAGAGGTCACCGATAGGATCAGATAAAGACATTTTTTCTCCCTTACCAGCTAGATTTCGTGACGCCAGGCAGCTTTCCTGCCGAGCCAAGTTCGCGCAAGGCGATCCGTGAAATGTTAAATTTGCGATAGTACCCATGGGGACGACCAGTAACACCGCAACGATTATGCAATCGTATTTTTGAACTGTTTCTTGGCAGTTTGGCGAGCTTGAGTTGCGCCATGAACCGGTCCTCTGCGCTAGCAGTTTCGTCACGCGTAATTTGCTTTAACTCCGCCCGCTTCTCAGCATATTTTTCTATAAGTCTAGCACGTTTTGCTTCACGTGCGATCATGGATTTCTTAGCCATATTCTCTTAAATCTCCTTTACGCTGCTTCTTTTGGGAACGGCATACCGAACCCTGTGAGCAACGCTTTGGCCTGCTCGTTATTGCTGGCTGATGTAACAAATACGATATCTAGGCCGCGGATTGCGTCCACCTTATCATATTCGATCTCAGGAAAAATGATTTGTTCTTTGATGCCCATTGCATAGTTGCCTCGGCCATCGAATGATTTGGGATTTAGTCCACGAAAATCTCGGGTCCTTGGAAGGGCCACTGTTACTAAGCGGTCGAGAAATTCGTACATGCGATACTTCCTAAGCGTAACTTTCGCACCAATCTTCATTCCATCGCGCAATTTAAACCCTGCAATCGATTTCCGCGAGAGTGTCTCCAGCGGTTTTTGACCTGCAATAAGCGTGAGATCTTCAACTGCACTCGATAGTTTCTTTCGATCGGCAACTGCATCCCCTACTCCCATATTGAGGACTATTTTTTCAAGTTTTGGAACCTGCATGGGGTTGGAAAGCTCGAACTGCTTCATGAGAGAAGCTTTTATTTCACTTTCGTACAGATCTTTTAAACGTGCCTGACGTGCCATTATACTATCCTCTTGCTCAAAGTGCGTCGCCAGTGGACTTAGCGAAGCGCTCTTTGACGCCATCTTTGTTCACACGAAAACCGACTCTGGTGGGCTTTTCATTCCCATCTAAAACCATAACATTTGAAATCGACATTGGAGCTTCTTTCTCCAAAATACCTCCAGTGTTTGCCTGGCTGGGTTTTGTGTGCCTTTTTACCATGTTCAAACCGGCAACCATAACTCGGCCATCTTGAGGCAACACCTTTGAAACCTCGCCTTGCCGACCTTTATCCTTACCTGCCATGATTTGTACACGATCGCCCTTTTTTATTTTAGCAGCCATCTTACAAAACCTCCGGAGCCAAAGAGATGATTTTCATGAAGTTTTTCGCACGCAGTTCACGAGTAACTGGGCCAAAAATACGAGTCCCAATGGGTTCGTTGTTTTTGTTGATTAACACTGCGGCATTGGTATCGAACCGAATAGCTGTGCCATCCTCACGCTGAATGTCCTTCGCAGTGCGAACAATCACTGCGCGTTGAACATCACCTTTTTTTACACGCCCTTTTGGGATCGCCTCTTTGATTGATACTACGATCACATCACCAATTGACGCTGTTTTACGATGTGAACCACCTAATACTTTTATGCACTGCACGCGCTTGGCCCCTGAATTGTCGGCCACCTCTAGGTTTGACTGCATCTGGATCATGACGCGCGCCTTTCAAAACTCTTTAAGTTATATCAGAACGCAAAAAAATACTGGGTCCCCGAGACTTATCTAACTCTATAGACAGTTTCCACGTGGCCTAGACCTTCCCGCGCGCCAAATTTGCAAGCAAAGATGGCTATTTGAACGGGCCGATAGTGGTCTAAGCCCGATTCCGCAACCCTTAAATTTCGTTACTCGGCTCGGGGCTTGATAGCCCTCAGCCAGACCGCCACCTCCTTATCTGTCAAATCAGGGACTTGCTCAGAAACTAAGTTGGCTAATTTGACATGGGATGCAGACTTACCACGGACATCGATCACCGGCTGAGGGTTAGAGGTCGCCGCGAGGTCAGCCAACTCATCTGCCTCATCCCAAATGATCGCAAATACCTGGCAAATTTTATGAAGAAACCGCCTGTTAGGAACACCTCGCGCACCAGTTTCTAGCGCTGACAGGTAAGCAGGTGTAACGTTGAGACGCGCTGCTAACTCCTTCAAACTCATCCCCCTCAGTGCCCTCAATTCAGACAGTTTTAAGCCGAAGGGTGTTCGCTTAGCCACGCGATGACCTCCGCAAAAGGACGTATAGAGCGCCTTGTTCACCATCTCGTTTCTGCGCATATGAGAAAGCTAAAACTAGTCGACTTAGAACCCCTTGGCCCAACCACTCTGGTACCCGCGCTCTCAATACTCCTTGACCCCCCGATTTACTTCCCTTCCCAGTTATCACTAGTAAATGACGCTTACCCAAATCAGCGGAGTTGGCTACAAAAGCTTCAAGGCGTTCCTGCGCTTCTCGCTGCGTTAACCCATGAAGATCTAACTTGCCCTCAATACGCATTTTTCCTCGACGCAAGCGTTCGGCACCAGCCCGGTCAAGTCCAGTTGAGCCACCTTCACGCAAATCATTAGGCGCCCGCTGATTTTTTATAATGTTACGAGTGCTTGCAAACTTTCCTGGCGCCTCCCACACTAAATCTGGAGGAAGTTTCCGCCCTCTATTTATTGGTGTCTTTTTTATTTCAGAATAAAATTCCTTAAAATGACTACTATCAGAATTAAGTGGCCGCACTTCGCTCTTTAGCGCATCCCACAAAGCTCTATCTTCAGGGGTTAGGGCTGGTAGATTTCGCTTAGCCATCATTCATGGCCGCAGAGGGTTTGAAACGCCTAGCTGCACGGCCTTTTCGTACAGGTGGCAAGTCTCCTTTTACAGCAATTACCAAACCAGAGCCTATATCAAGATCTGCTATTCTTAGCGCTGGATAAGTTAACAAATTCGCACGCAGTTCTTGCACTCGGTCAACACGTCCAGCACGCCAATTGGCCTCAATTTTCATATCATCAAACACAACGATGCCTCCATCGGCCAATAGTTCTAATGTTTTGTCTAAATCTCGATATTTACCAGCAGGCGCATCAGCAAAAATTAAATCAAACTTCTGAACACCAACCTCAACCATATCACGCAGGAACTCCGAAGCATCTTGCACATGAAAAGCTATGCGCAAGTCACCACCCAGATGAGATTTCGCGATATTACTGAGAGTACTATCTTTTTCCACTGACACAAGGCGGGTTCCACTTGCCAACCCATCTAGCAACCAAGCGGTTGACACACCAACGCCAGTTCCCAACTCTAATACTGTTCCGAGTGGCTTTGAAGCAGCCAAAGCTCGGAGCATCGCACCTGTAAAATCATCGCAGGACATAGGAAATTCAAGTCCATCCGCGGCCTGCTTTAGCATCTCTAGCTTAGGTGGTTTGCGCATATTAAATGATCTATTTCCTATCTTGGAAGCAACAAGGTATATGAGCCCTGCTCCTTCATTCGACCCGCATATTTCAGAGCTTCTTCACCTGTGCCCCAATAAAAATCTCCTCGCACCGGCCCCTTAATTGCGGAGCCAGTATCCTGCGCAATAACCAGACGCCGGAGGCGTGTAGGATCATCATTAGCATCTGGATCTGCAAAATAAGTATTTAAGTATATTGGAGTTCCTAAACCAATGTAGGACTTGTCAATCGCCAAAGACCGCCCCGGTGTCAACGGAACACCTAAAGCCCCCAAAGGACCAGAATTATTATGCTCAGCAAAAAAGATATACCTAGGATTAGCCTGAATTATACTGACTGCTTGCCGTGGGTTTTGATTTAGCCATCTCCGATAATCCAGCATCGTCGCTCCCTCTATTTCAGAATTATAACCAGCAGCGCGCATTGCCGACGAGATTGACTTGAAATCACGGCCGTTGTGGCCAGAAAACGAGACACGAGTCACGCTCCCATCGGGAAGTGAAATAGCACCTGATCCTTGAACGTGGAGCAGGAAGACGTCCGCGACAGAGGCAAGATAAAGAATTTCCAACCCACGTCCAGCGAGCGCACCTGAGTCAATTTGAGCGCGTGAGTAGTACGGATGCTGTAAATCTGATGGAGTGCCATACACTGGAAACTGATATGCCCCTCGTCGACTTCGTGATCCACGCACGGCTACCTCATAATAGCCGGTGAAAGTACCGGTCCCACCAACAGCGTATGGTTCAAAAGAATTTTCAAAAAAGATCTTGGCTGCTTGGTCGGTTGTTCGAACACGTTGCGCTCTTCTGCAGATAGCTTGCCATTTACCAACTCGGCCGAAAGCCGGCGTGGGACCAAAATTTTCTCGAGCGCTTTGTCGACTTATTGGACCACATGAAACTAAAAAAGATGCGAGCGCAGAAGCATGCCCGTCTGCATTCCAACCAGGTAATGATGAATACGTAACAGGCCTCAATCGAAGATCACCTGTGCCATCATAGTTCGAGCTACCCGGGATACAACTGGCCAAAAGCAAACAAAATATGCCTGAAAAAATTATCTGTCCAAAGAAACGCATAAATAAATTTTACTAAATATTTCAGTAGCTTATTCTATTATCCTTTCTCAGTCTAGAAACAAAAAAGGAGACCTTAGCCTCCCTTTAAAATTAAAATACCATGATGCCTGCTAGTTGGCAATTCCACGGACATCCTCCATAAGCCCTTTGACTGCCGCCACGGAAGTATCAAACATAGACTTCTCTTTGGGTCCCAAAGGTAGCTCGACGATGCGTTCAACACCATCTGCACCGATTATAACTGGGACCCCAACATATAGATCATTAACGCCGTATTGACCTTTGAGATATGCCGCGCAGGGTAACAACCGTTTCTTGTCTTTTAGATAGGCATCTGCCATAGCAATAGCTGAAGATGCAGGAGCGTAAAACGCAGATCCGGTTCCCAGTAGCTGCACGATTTCTCCGCCTCCTTTTCTTGTACGATCAACAATTTGCTCGATCCGCTCTTCGGTAATCCAACCCATTTGAACAAGGTTTGGAAGATTAATGCCAGCAACTGTTGTATAATCAACTACCGGCACCATTGTGTCGCCATGACCCCCAAGAACAAACGCACTAACATCCTCAACTGAAACGTTCATTTCATCAGCAAGAAAATGTCGGAATCTGGCTGAATCTAGGACTCCTGCCATACCCACCACCTTGTTCTCAGGCAATCCACAGGACTCTTGAAGAACCTTTACCATAGCATCTAGTGGGTTGGTTATACAGATTACAAACGCGTCGGGGGCGTACTTCTTGATCCCAGCGCCAACTGCTTGCATTACTTTAACGTTGATGCCTAGCAGATCATCACGACTCATCCCAGGCTTGCGCGCAACTCCAGCCGTTACAATTATCACGTCAGATCCCGTTATGTCTGAATAGTCGGCTGTTCCCCGAAACTTTGCATCAAATCCTTCAACGGGCGCTGCCTCTGCGATATCTAGGGACTTTCCTTTTGCAACACCATCAGCAAGATCCAGAAGAATTACATCACCTAACTCCTTTATACCTGCCATTAGAGCGAGTGTGCCTCCAATATTGCCAGCGCCTATTAGTGAAATTTTGTTGCGTGCCATGATATCTCCATTTCTGTATCTAACCGGCGCGAGCTTTAAACACGGCTGACAGAGTGAACAATTCCCACTTACGCAAGGCTAGACTCTCGTTTTCGCAAAGCTATGAGCTATATTTATGACAATTGAACAACGATTAGCTGACCTTGGATATTCATTACCGGCCGCGCCTTCACCCGCAGCGAATTATGTGCCCTTCGTAATCTCAGGTAATCTTCTATACATTTCAGGTCAGATTAGCCAGAATGCTCAAGGCTTGATTATTGGCAAAGTTGGAGCAGATTTGGATGTTGCTGCCGCGGCAAAAGCTGCGGAAACTTGTGCCTTATCAATTCTCGCACAAACAAAAATAGCTTTAGGGGATTTTGGCAGAATCAAGAGATTCGTGAAACTCACCGGGTTCGTTAATTCCACGCCTGACTTTCATGACCAGCCAGAGGTCATTAACGGGGCATCCAATTTAATTGCTGAGGTGTTTGGCGATGCTGGCCAGCACTCTCGGGCTGCCGTCTCGGCGAATGCGCTTCCGAGAGGCGTGGCCGTTGAAATTGATGCTATAATTGAGATTTCTTAAATGAGCGCCTTGACTCAAGATGAGCTTAACAAGTTCGCTACAGATTACCCTGAAGTAAAGTGGATTGATGCAGCCTTTATCGATTTCCAAGGTCAGCCTCGAGGAAAGAGGTTACCTAGATCAGAGTGGGATAAATTAGTGAAAGGCGAGGTCAGAATTACAGGTTCTAATCTTATATCTTTGCCTATAGGCGATATTCCTGAGGTTGATGGCTACGGATGGTATGACGGTGACCCAGATAGTTTTTGTTTCGGAGTACACAAAACGCTTGCACCTCAACCTTGGGATGAAACTGGGCGAACAGCGCAAGTAATGTTAACTATGCATCACGCAGACGGAGCTCCTCATGAGAACTCACCGGCTGCAATGCTCCAAAAAGTTGAAGATTCACTCTTCAATGATTTAGGTCTTCGTGCTGATATTGCGGTCGAGCTAGAATTTTATTTAGTCGACAAAAGAAATGACCGCAAAGGCCAACCGTTAAGAGCAATTAATCCAGGAACAGGGCAAAGAGAAACCGACCCTCAAGTATATAATATTGGCACTTATGATGGATTTGATCCCATTTTGCGCGAGATAGAGCGTTGCTGTTTGGCACAGGGTTTAGATGTTGAAGGGTCCGTGTGTGAATTTGGAGGAGGACAGTTCGAAGTTAATCTTCGGCACTCGTTGGGTGCTACTAGGGTAGTTCATGAGACAATGGCCTTAATCCGCACAGTGAAACGTGTAGCTAGTCGTAAAGGGTTTCGGGCAACCTTCATGTCTAAACCATTCGATGGAGATGCCGGAAATGGGATGCATGTTCACGCAAGCTTAATTGATAAATCTGACAAAAATATTTTCGCGGGAAAGGATCTAAATGCCTCATTAAAGCATGCCATTGGTGGCCTGTTAGAAACCTTCTATGAGGGTATGCTGCTTTTCGCGCCCTCCCCACACTCCTGGCGACGGCTTGAACCTCATATGTTCGTGCCCATGGGTAAATTTTGGGCTGTTGAAAATCGGTCAGTTCTGGCCCGCATTCCTCAGCTAACAGATAATAATAAACGAATTGAGCACCGCATAGCAGGAGCAGATGCAAATCCATATTTTGTAGTCGCGGCTGTTTTAGCTGGGATGCACCACGGCCTAAAAAACTGCTTAGATCCTGGTTCAGAAGCACAGGGCAACGCAAGTCTGGATTGGCAAGATGGCATGCCAAGGAATTTTTTGGATGCAATGGAGCGGCATCAGGAATCTAAAATCTTGCGTGAAATGATAGGAAAAGAAATTTGGGATCGTTATTATTTGGTAAAGAGAGAAGAACTTAATTGGTACCTCAAAGAACGAACACCTGTAGAGACACGGTGGTACCTGAACCCAATAGGCTAGTTAAGTGCGGCAGGCGGTCACGCTTTTAAAAAAAATGAAAAAACAAAAATCGAGTCATGAACGTTGTTTGGTTTAAGAGAGACTTGCGCATCAAAGACCATTCAGCGCTTTATCATGCCAGCAAATGCGGAAAACCTATTCTAGCTCTCTATATTTTTGAACCAGAGCTTTGGAAGCAACCCGATTTGAGCGGAAGGCAATTTGAATTTCTGAAAGAATGCCTAGCGGATCTAGATAATCAACTCACGCTCTTAGGTTCACGTTTGGTAGTTCGTGTAGGCTCAGCGCTTGAAGTTCTAAAGAGCCTTCCTAAGATTAACGAGATCTGGTCGCACCAAGAAACATGGAACCACTGGACCTTCCAAAGAGACATAACTGTGAGAAAATGGTGCAAAGAGCATCACATTACATGGCATGAACCATCACAGAATGGGGTTATTCGATGCATGACAGATCGAGATAATTGGCTACCAGCATGGTATAAAAATATTAATGATGAACCTATGGAAGTTGAACATATCCCACCAAGTGATCCCAGTATTATCAGCGATAAATTGCCAACTCCCAGCAAACTAAAGCTCGAACGCGACGTCTGCCCTGGTCGCCAACTTGGGGGAAGAACTGCAGGACTTGAGATGCTAAAAACTTTTTTAAGTTCCAGAGGCGAGGGATATCCAAAGCAAATGTCATCGCCAAATACCGCTTACGACGCATGTTCACGTCTATCTCCCCATTTAGCGTTTGGCACGATATCAGTGCGTGAAGCATTTCAGGCTGCAGAACTCTCAAAAACTGTAGGCCCAAGATCAAAGAATTGGAACTCTACCAGGAGAGCCTTTCAAGCTAGACTTCGATGGCGTGATCACTTTATACAGCGTTTGGAAGATCAGCCAAACATGGAGTTTTGCGACCTTCACTCGTCCTACAATAACTTAAGAAGTCATAATGAAAAACGTTTCGAAGCATGGAAGAGCGGGCTAACAGGATATCCAATGATCGATGCATGTATGCGAGCACTTCAGAAAACTGGGTGGATAAACTTTCGCATGCGTTCGATGCTGATGTCTTTTGCCTCATACCACTTGTGGCTTGATTGGCGCGTTTCCGCTCGGCATCTGGCCCAACTTTTTGTCGATTATGAACCTGGCATACACTACAACCAAGCTCAGATGCAATCAGGCACCACCGGAATCAACACCCTTCGAGTTTACAACCCTATAAAGCAAAGCATTGATCACGACCCACACGGAACCTTTATTCGCCAGTGGGTTCCTGAGTTAAGAAAAATGCAGAAGAGCTTCATTCATATGCCTTGGCTCCAACCTGAAATGCTTGATACATACCCTTTTCCAATCGTGGATGAAAAAACTGCCCGCCGTCAAGCTCTCCCAAATTTGTTGAGCGCGCGGACAAGAGATAACCATAGCGCGGAAGCAAAGGCTATTGTTAAGAAACATGGAAGCCGCGCTCGACGGCCTCTATCCAAAAAACATAGGCCTGGTTCTACACTACAAGAGAATCTTTTTGATCAATAAGATATGAGACAGCGAGTGCTTTTAAAAAATGAGGAAGTGGCGGTGATTTTTCAGTGACTTCATGAAATTGACCCAGAGCCAAAGGGTGAATTAAACTATGGAAACGCATATCAACTTTTACTAGCAGTAGCTCTCTCTGCACAAGCAACTGATGTTTCGGTAAATAAAGCTACAAAATTTCTATTTGAAATCGTGCAAACTCCGCAAGATATGCTAAAATTAGGGGTCGAAGGCCTCACCCCTTACATAAAAACAATTGGACTGTTTAATACAAAAGCCAAAAATGCTGTCTCCGCAGCTCGTATGTTAGTCGATCTGCACAGCGGAAAGGTGCCAGAAAACCGAGAAGCCCTCGAAGCATTGCCGGGGGTTGGGAGAAAAACGGCTAACGTAGTATTACAAATGTATTTCGGGCATCCAACGATTGCTGTCGACACGCACGTGTTTAGAGTTTCAAATAGATTGGGTCTGGCGCCAGGAAAGAATGTTGATGAAGTCGAAGCCAAGCTATTAAAGCGTGTGCCAAAAATTTATTTGCATCATGCCCATCACTGGCTAATTTTACTTGGCCGCTACATCTGTCTTGCCCGTAAGCCAAAGTGTGGCGAGTGCAAGCTGAGTGATCTGTGCCTTTTCAAAGAAAAGGTAATGGATCTGCCATGAACCTCTTCAGATCAAAATGTTCTGTTGTTAGGTATGACATATTTGTAGAACCGCTATTCGCAAATCATGGTGAGACATTCTCGTCTTATCGATCAAAGCTAATCAATTGACCGATACTTCCATACACCTTGTATCTAGAATTAGTTCGATCGATCAGGAGGCCTGGGACAAGTGCTCTGGGGGTAAAGATCCTTTCACCTCTTATGCGTTCATTTCTTCGTTAGAAGATTCTGGATGCGTCTCCCCGGAAACCGGGTGGCAACCATCACACCTGCAACTAAAACGCGGGGAAGACACCATAGGGGTCACGCCGGCGTACATAAAAACCCACTCATATGGGGAATATGTATTTGACCATGGATGGGCATCTGCCTTTGAGCGGGCAGGCGGTCGCTACTATCCCAAAGTACAAGCATCTATTCCGTTCTCTCCTGTAAATGGCCCAAGACTTCTCGCCGCTAAACCAAAGGATAAATCGTTGCTTGCTGCAGGCCTCAGAGCCGCCGCGCGGAACACTAATTCAAGCAGCGCTCACATGACATTTCAAACAAAAGCAGACGCTGAATTGATGGAGCAAGCTGGCTTTCTAACTCGTCTCGGCATTCAGTTCCAATTTGAAAATAGAGGGTATGAAAATTTTAGTGATTTCTTGAAATCAATGAGCTCTCGGAAACGCAAGAACATAAAAAAAGAGCGTTATGCAGTGGATAAAGACTTAACTCTGCAGGCATTGACCGGCAATGACCTAACCACAGCCCACTTTGATGCCTTTTACTCTTTTTATAAAGATACATCAGATCGAAAATGGGGACAAGCATACCTAAATCGAGAGTTTTTTGACCTGCTACATCAACGGTTAGCAGATAAAATCGTGCTGATGATGGCCTTTTGCGGGTCACAGCCAGTTGCGGGTGCACTTAATTTACGGTCAGATAGCACTTTATTTGGTCGAAACTGGGGATGTGCAGAACACTATAAATTTTTGCATTTTGAGCTCTGTTATTACATGGCTATCGAATATGCTCTCGAGCACGGCCTGCAAAGAGTGGAGGCTGGCGCTCAGGGTAGTCATAAGGTAAGTCGAGGTTACGAACCCATAGTTACTTATTCGAGCCACTACATCGAGCATTTAGGTTTTAGAGAGGCAGTGGAAGCTTTCCTCGCAGAAGAGCGAGCACAAACGAAGTCTGAAGTTGCTCATATAAACGAACGCATGAGTCCATTCCGAAAACAAAACTACTAATAAAAAACGGAGTTTCCTGTTGGCTTCATATCAAGAGGAGGTGAGAATTTTGTAAGGTTAATGCCTTCTACAGCCTCTATATATTCTGCTTTAGTCGGGGTCCTTCCAAGGACAGACGCAAGCACCACTACTGGAGTTGATGCAAGAAGTGACTCTCCCGTCTTACTATCAGAATCCTCAACCACGCGCCCTTTGAAAAGTCGCGTTGAAGTAGCCAGTACTGTGTCACCTTTCGCTGCTTTTTCTTGGTTGCCCATGCAAAGATTACAACCGGGACGCTCCAAATACAGCGTATTGTCATACTCCTGCCGTGCAGAGGTTTTAGGAGCATCATCGTCGAACTCAAAAGCTGCATGCGCTTGTAGAACTTCCCAGTCTCCCTCAGCTTTCATCTCATCAATGATGTTGTATGTCGGGGCCGTGACAACCAGTGGTGCCTTGAATTCAATCCTCTTTTCACCGTTATTGGACAGGTTTCGTAGCATCTGCGCAACGATTTGGAGGTCGCCCTTATGGACCATACAGGAGCCGACGAACCCAAGATCAACCTTTTTGTTTCCCTCATAATATGAGATTGGACGGATGGTATCATGAGTATACCTCTTTGATACGTCGATATTGTTAACGTCTGGATCTGCAATCATAGGCTCATTGATAGCATCCAAATCTATTTCTACTTCTGCAAAGTACTTAGCATTATGATCAGGCATCAGCGCCGTGTTCGCACCTGACTTAATTTCTTCAATACGGTTTTCCGCGATGCTTAGTAGGCCGCTAAGCATGCTATCCCTGTTGTCCATGCCCTTGTCTATCATGATTTGAATCCGAACTTTAGCCAATTCTAGAGATTTAACGAGAGTATCATCATTAGAAATACAAACTGAGGCTTTTGCTTTCATTTCTGCTGTCCAGTCAGTGAACGTAAAAGCCTGATCCGCCATCAAAGTTCCAATATGCGCTTCAATAACTCTTCCTTGAAAAATATTATCTCCAAATTGGTCAAGCATCTGTGCCTGAGTCGCATGCACAACATCACGGAAGTCCATATGACTGGCCAATTTGCCCCTGAATGTAACTTTCACTGATTCAGGCACAGGCATTGTTGCTTCCCCGGTTGCTAGAGCAAGAGCAACGGTCCCAGAGTCGGCGCCGAATGCCACACCCTTAGACATCCGTGTATGCGAATCACCACCAATAATTATCGACCAATCATCGACAGTTATATCATTGAGAACCTTATGAATGACATCTGTCATTGGATGGTAAACGCCCAATGGATCTCTGCCTGTAACGAGGCCAAAATCGCTCATAAATTTCATTAGCTTTGGCGTATTGGCCTCAGCTTTTGCATCCCAAACTGACGCCGTATGGCAGCCTGACTGATATGCGCCGTCAAGCGTTGGAGAGATAACCTTTGCCGCCATCGCTTCAAGTTCTTGTGCTGTCATAAGACCTGTTGTGTCCTGGGACCCAACTATGTTGACTCTGACCCGAACGTCAGACCCTGCGTGAAGGGGCTTGCTTGAGGTTCTGTTAACCGCATTCTTGTTAAAAATCTTTTCTACTGCAGTAAGGCCTTGTCCCTCATGAGAAACTTCCTTGGCAGGTGCAAATACGGATTTGTAGTCTACGCCGAGAATATCACACGCTAGGCTCTGTAGCTTTTTCCCAAAGACTATAGCATATGAGCCTCCAGCTTTCATGAACTCTACTTTTTGCGGAGTTAAAGAGCTCGAAATGTCTACCAACTCTGACGAGCTGTCTTCATTGAGCAGTTTCTTTGACCTAGTGTTAACAGTCAGCACTGTGCCAGTTTCAACGGAATACTTTTCCTTCAAAATTGGATCACCATTATTATTGATGATGACATTTCCATCTTCATCAGTAACCTTGACCCAGTTCTTTAAATCAATACCCATCCCGCCGGTTACACCGACAGTCGTTAAAAAAATGGGTGAAATGCCATTGGTGCCGCCGACAACTGGAGCAATATTCACGAACGGGACGTATGGACTTGCTTGCTTGCCCGTCCAAAGCGCCACATTGTTTACACCAGACATACGGGAGGAACCCACGCCCATGGTACCTTTCTCAGCAATAAGCATTACCTGTTTATCGGGATGCTTTAGCTTTAATTCTTCAATTTCTTTCTGTGCACTTTCGGAAATCATGCACTTGCCGTGTAGCTCACGATCTGCTCGAGAGTGCGCCTGATTTCCAGGTGACAGAAGGTCCGTAGAAATATCACCTTCAGCTGCCACGTATGTGACAAGTTTTATTTCTTCATCAATTTCAGGTAGCCTTGTGAAAAACTCACCTTTGGAATATGATTCAAGGATATCTCTCGCAATTAAATTGCCGGATCTCAAAGCCTCGCTAAGCCGATCCGTGTCAGCATCGTAAAGAAATACTAAGCCTTTTAGAACTTCACCAGCTTTTTTGGCAATTGCTTCATCAAGGCCAAGTGCAAGATCAAGCAAAACACGAATTGATGGGCCACCTTTCATGTGACTTAGCAACTCAAAAGCATAACTAAGACTTATCTCTGGTACGTTGATAGCGCCTGTAATTATCCCTTTTAGGAACTCCGCTTTTTGTTCAGCCGCACCGGTCGTGCCGGGAAGTGTATTATAAACTAGAAAATCTAGAGACTGCTCCCGATTAGGATGCTCAGGTTCTACTATTTGTGCAATAATTTCTGCAGCAAGCGACGCTTCCTCGATTGGCTTTGGGTTGAGACCAAGCTCTTTTCGAGCCGCAATTTCATTCAAGTAAGCAGCATAAATACTCATAAGATTTCCTGATGGCTATTTTAGGGTCGCATACTTCAGGCTATCCCTTCTCGCAAGGCGCAGAGCGCGAACTGATAGGTATAGTAGCCATGCAATATTTAAATCAATTATATCTCATGCTAGGAACGCACAGTATAGAACCCTAAGATCTCATACATGAACCTTGATTTGCTAATTTTTGATTTTGATGGAGTTATTTCAAACTCGGAATATCTCTCAAATTTATCTTTAGTCGAAACTCTGGCCGAACTCGGATTGAACTTAACTGTCGACGAAGTTGATGAACGGTTCACGGGCATGGGAAGTCAGCAGATGGTTGCAAGCCTCATGGAGCATGATGGTTTAATTGTGCCAGACGACTTTCAGGAGCGGAATTGGGTAATTGTCCAACGCCTCATGCGAGAGCAATTGCAGCCAGTGCCGGGTGCAAGAGAAATGCTCGAGGCCCTCCCGAAAGATTTACCTAAATGTATAGCTTCAAACTCATTTAAAGAATGGATTGATTTTGCACTTGAGATAATGGATCTCGCTCATCACTTTGAAGAAAATGTCCGGTTCAATGCGGATATGGTGGTCCATGGAAAACCCGCCCCCGATCTTCATCGCCATGTGCTTCGATGCATGGGTAACATTGATCCAAAACGAGCATTAGTTATTGAAGATACAGCCACAGGAGCGGGTGGAGCCACTGCGGCTGGCATAGAAGTTTGGGGATGTACTGCAGTATCTCCAAATCCAAAAGCGGCTTACGAAAAATTAATAAAAAGCGGGTGCACTCAAATCATGAGTGAAATCAGTCAGTTACCAAAGTTACTCGGAGAAAAATGTTGCTAAAGTCGGGTCATCGTTTCATTTCTGCATATCATACGAAGACATGCCCGAATTATCATTTCAGTTTCACTGATTGATGTTATTTTTGCTCCAAGCTGCGGTGCTCCGCCAGGCGGCTTGAGCTTTCCTTTTGAATATCGCCCATTCCCCTGATCCTCAAAACCCCACATGATGCGATGGCCAATTCTACCATCCTGCGCTTCTCCTCCCCGCATCTCAACGATTATGCCACAAAGGCCATCATCGCAGGGAGCAACTTCAATAACAGAGCGAGCGCCCTCCCATTCTCCTGACAACCAAAGACCTTCCATGGTTTGGGCAAAAGCTGGAAAAGGTAAAAGGCACAATAAAAGCAGACTTATATTTCTCATAGGCAGAGAAATAGATCGCCAGTTCGCAGACTCAAGTCTTTGCCAGATGATGAGCAATTACTGAAATCGCCTTAGCTTTGCGATCTTCCCAAGGACCAGAGAGTAAAATATATTTCAAATTGCGTCTCTCAAGCTCATCGATACAAGCCAATTTAAACCCTTGCCGGCGCTCTTTATCTGGCCAGTACCTGATCCCATCATCTACCCATGGCAAGTCTATGTCGGTAAGAAAATACAGATCTGCTGTCTCATTGTACTTTTCAAACCATGGATCACGCTCAACGCCTAACTGATCCGACCAAATGGCCGTCGCAACAGGATCTGTATCTTCAATAATCAACTTAGGAGACTGTCTTTCGGCTTCGTGCCGCAAACCTATATGACCCCACGCTATTTTCAAAAAATCGGCATTAGACCATACAGTTGGCGCATACTTTTCGGTATAGGTTCGACCATATTCTGGAATTACAGGAGAAGTGAAATAAGAACCTATATCTTCACTTAGGGTCGTCTTACCCGTGCTTTCAGGGCCTAAAAAACAGATGCGAAATATACTCATTACAAATGCCTAGAGATGACTCTCTATAAGATCCAACTTAGGGCCAATATCAGGCAGCTCCCAAGTTAGAAAAAAATCACATGGAGCACGCCTAGTTTCAGAAACCTTCGCCTGCGTGAGCCACAAATGAGCTACTAAGAGTTGTGATAAAATGAATTGATAAGGTGTGGCAAACTTGGTGGCAAACTCTGCGCTGGATTCACGAAGAGACCTAGTTATTGAAATCAAGCGAGCTTGCCACTGTCGCAGCTCTGGTGATTGATCAGTTATTATCCTCATCAATTCATCAAAGGCATGACTGCGGTCATAAATTACTTTGCGCATAAGCAAATCTATTGCCTGAATGCCATTAGTACCTTCATGGATCGGATTTAATCTCTGATCTCTATATAGCTGTTCGACATCGAAATCTCGTGTATAGCCATAACCACCATGAACCTGGATCGCCAAATCATTCGATTTCACTCCCGTTTCTGATGGCCAAGCTTTCGCTATTGGAGTGATTAGGTCGAGTAATGCGCTTTTATCTTCCTGTAATTTAGCAGCCCAAAGAATAAGTGCTAACGCTCCCTCGCTATAGACCTTTTGTTGCATAAGCATTCGGTCCACATCAGGGAAGTCTCTTATTAGTGTGCCTCCTTGCTTGCGCTCTGCAGCATATGCGTTTGCTAGTTCATAGCCTCGAGAAGCAATTGCAGCCGCGCCTGCACCTACAGCAATTCTCGCCTCATTCATCATCATGAACATAATTTTCAGACCGGATCCAGGCTCGCCGACAAGATAACCTATTGCCCCCTCTTTTTCACCAAAATTTAAAAGACAATTTGGAAGCCCTTTATACCCCATTTTATGATTTAGGCCTGCAACTTTAATGTCGTTATGTTCTCCGTTCATTAAGAACTTTGGAACGATAAATAAGCTTATATCGTCTCCAAGCTTTGCTAAAACCAGATGCACAATATTTTCGCTTATCTCGTGATCACCGCCGCTAATCCACATCTTATTTCCCCTGATCCAGTACTGGCCATCGCCAATTGACTCTGCCTTAGTACGGATACCTGAAAGTGAAGATCCAGCTTCGGGTTCCGATAAGCACATTGTACCAAACCATCGACCTTCAATCTGTGGTTTCGCGAAGGTTTCAATTTGCTCGGGGGTCCCGTAGCGGGAAATTAATCTCGCGTTTCCAGCAGTCAGCATTATAAATCCGGCCGTGCTAGGGTTTGCTCCAGCGAAAAATAAGGATGCAGCTGCAGTTACTGAGCTTGGCAGCCCCGGTCCACCAAACTCCTTGGGAAATGACAACTGAAACAGCCCAGCTTGTCTATAAGCCTTTAAAGCGCGGGACATATCAGGATGCGTTATTACTTGAGCAGACTCATTTAAGTAAGCTTCGCGCTGGTCCGCTTCTTTAAAGTGACTAAGAAAATGATCGACAGCTAGATTCTCACATAAATCCAGCACTGGCTCATGCTCTCGATCCTGGCCCAACCATTCGAAGAGGAGAAAATCAATTGTCTCGCGATTAAGTAAAGTCGGCATAGCACGGTTAATCTAAAAATAGGCTATGCAATCTAGCCGACCGAACCCTCAAGACTAATTGCCACGAGCTTCTGTGCTTCCACTGCGAACTCCATTGGGAGCTCCTGCAGCACCTCTTTAACAAACCCATTTACGATGAGACCCAACGCCTCTTCCTCTGGAATTCCGCGCTGACGCGCATAAAACAATTGATCCTCAGAAACCTTCGAAGTTGTTGCCTCATGCTCGATCTGCGTACTGGCATTGCCTGCCTCAATATATGGCACCGTATGAGCTCCACACTTATCTCCTATAAGCAAACTATCGCATTGGGTGAAGTTTCGCGTATTCTTGGCCCTCTTAACAGATTTAACCAAGCCTCGGTAAGTTTGGTTGGATCTTCCAGCTGAGATTCCCTTTGATATGATCTTAGAGCGAGTGCCTCTCCCGACATGAACCATCTTGGTCCCAGTATCAGCCTGTTGCCGCTTGTTGGTTATTGCTATGGAATAAAACTCGCCTACTGATCGGTCTCCTTGTAGAATACACGATGGATACTTCCAAGTTATTGCCGACCCAGTCTCTACTTGCGTCCATGATACTTTGGAGTCATCTCCAATTAGTTTCGCACGCTTGGTCACAAAATTGTAGATCCCACCCTTGCCGTCTTCGTCACCAGGATACCAGTTCTGGACTGTAGAATATTTAATTTCCGCTTTGTCATGAGTCACAAGTTCCACGACAGCAGCGTGAAGCTGATTCTCATCACGCATCGGAGCAGTACAACCCTCGAGATAAGAGACGTACGCTTCATCATCACAAATAATTAAGGTGCGCTCGAATTGACCGGTATTTAGCTCATTGATGCGAAAGTAAGTACTCAGCTCCATAGGGCATTTCACCCCTTTTGGGACATAGACAAATGAGCCATCGGTAAATACGGCTGAGTTAAGTGCCGCGAAGTAGTTATCTGTATAGGGCACAACGGAGCCTAGGTATTTCTTCACCAAATCAGGGTGGTTCTGCACTGCCTCTGAAATCGGTTGAAAAATCACCCCGGCCTCTTCAAGCTTAGCACGAAAGGTTGTCGCCACAGAGACCGAGTCAAAGACCGCATCAACGGCAACACCTGCTAACTTTTCCTGCTCATGCAGTGGAATACCAAGCTTATTATAGGTCTCAATTAATTCTGGATCTACCTCATCAAGTGACTGCGGCTTGTCGGCCATACTCTTAGGGGCAGACCAGTAATAATATGACTGATAGTCAATAGGCGGATAAGCTAGCTTGGCCCAATCTGGCTCGCTCATCGTTTTCCAATGCGCAAAAGCCTCAAGCCTCCAGTCAAGAAGCCATTGAGGCTCATTTTTCTTTGCAGAGATGAAATGAACAGTAGATTCATCAAGCCCGATAGGCGCCTTTTCAGACTCAATATCAGTTACAAATCCATATTTGTAGTCCTCAATCTCTTTAACGCGCTCTATCGTCTCTATGTCAGCCATTAGCCTTGTCCTTAAACATCTTACGCCAATCTGGCGCCATCTCATTTAGTGAAACGGATTGCAAAGCCAGCCTTACAGCCGCATTCACACTTTCCCAATTGCCCGCAACGCCGCAGGTACTCTCGACTGCGCAAAGATCTTCTGATTCCTCTACACAGGCTGTAAGGGCAATAGGGCCTTCGACCGCTCCTATAATATCAGCTATCGAAATACCTTCTGGCTTTCCAGAAAGAGCATATCCGCCTGACGTACCTCGAGTAGAACTCACAATCCCATTTCTCCCCAAAAGCTTCATTAACTTGGCTACAGTTGGAGCAGGAATGCCCGTATCAGTTGCCAAATTGGCCGCTGATTGCGGACCTTTTTGAGTCGTGGCTAGAACAGATAGCAGAACAACGGCATAATCCGTGAGCTTAGATAATTTCATGCACTATATATAGGACAGTTTTGGTGCGGATAAAGATCTGCTATAGCCCTAACATCAACTTCTCCGGATTTTCCAGAGCGTCCTTAACTTTTACTAAAAAGGTCACCGCCTCTTTTCCATCAATAATGCGATGGTCGTATGACAAGGCCAGGTACATCATGGGTCGGATTTCAATCTGTCCGTTAACTGCCACTGGCCGGTCTTGGATCTTATGCATTCCCAAGATACCCGACTGCGGAGGATTCAAAATTGGAGCTGACATAAGAGACCCATAAGTTCCCCCATTTGAAATTGTGAATGTACCGCCAGTCATTTCACTCATGGTTAATTTCCCATCCCGAGCGCGTTTTCCATAACCTACAATCGTTTTTTCGATATCGGCAAAACCTAGTTGGTCTGCATCTTTAATTACTGGAACCACAAGTCCAGTTGGAGTGCCAACTGCAACCCCTACATTATAATAATTCTTGTATATTATCTCGTCGCCATCGATCTCAGCATTGACCGCAGGTATGTCTCTAAGTGCTTGGCAGCAAGCCGCTACAAAAAAGGACATAAATCCGAGTTTTGCGCCGTATTTCGCAACAAAAGCTTCCTGGTGCTGCGCGCGCAAACCTTTGATAGCGGTCATGTCAGCTTCATTATAAGTGGTAAGGATTGCAGCAGTGTTTTGGGCCTCTTTCAAACGCTTTGCGATAGTGCGCCGAAGACCTGTCATTCGAACGCGTTTCTCGCGATCAGCAGTTATCTGATCTGCTACTGAAGCCGGGGCTGCATCAGATGCCGGCTTATGTTCAGCAGCAGCTCCTTGTGATGCTAAGAGCATATCTCCTTTTGTGACGCGCCCGTCCTTTCCAGTTCCATTTAGGGTCTCGGGATTTATCTGGGGGTTTTCTGCAGCTAATTTTTGAACAGCCGGTGATAGAGTTTTTCCAGCATGACTTTTAGCGTCAGCACCTAGATCTTTGGGTAGATTTTTTGAATCTTCTTTCGGTTTATCACCTTCCCCTGACTCAATTAGTCCAAGCACTCCACCGGGTTCGACAGTATCACCCTCCGCCACCTCATGGCCAGCTAACGTTCCCGCCTCTGGGGCAAGAACTTCAATTGTAACTTTATCAGTCTCTAGCTCCATCACCACTTCATCAACCGAAACGACATCTCCAGGTTTTTTAAGCCACGATGCTACTATGCCCTCTGAAACAGACTCGCCAAGAGAGGGAACAAGAATTTTAGTTGCCATAGTAAGTGTCCTTTTACACCACGTTAGGAGGATAATAGAATGAGATAAGTAACGAAGCTAGAGCGCTAATTAACGCAATGCCCAATAGATATGACGGAGCATTCAAGAACTTTCGAGCTAAAGTTTGTCCTACTATCGCCCAAAAAATTCCACTTACCGCAATAATCCCGAGTTGAATTGTTCCGGTCAAGAAGGCAATCATAGCCCAACCGCGCCCCTCCGGGGCATAACTCGCAAGCATTGAAGCATAGGCTGTTGTCGATAGAATAAGAAATATCGCTGATAGTGAGAGGGGTAGACGCGCTGCTGCTCGAACATTGCCAAGGGCCTCGAACGCATACGACCAGGCAAAAACACCTAAGCCCATTGTTAACAGGAGACTAACCCCATAGCTACTCATAGTCCTAAAGCCTCGGATATAAGTTTTTCTTGCTGTTTCGCGTGAACCTTCGCTGAACCAGTTGCCGGTGATGCTGCTGCTTTTCTACCCGCATAAATTGGGCGAGATTTTTTTGCACCAATCTGGAGAAGAACTTCTTCTAACTCGGGCGCCATAAAGGTCCATGCCCCCATATTCTTTGGCTCTTCTTGGCACCAAACGAAGTCTGCTTTTGTCATTGGCTCAAGCATTTCCACAAGTGCATCCGATGGGAAAGGATAGAGTTGTTCAATTCTTAGAATCTTTACTGTCTTTTCAATACCCGCTTTAGCCCGAGCCTCATATAGTTCATAGTAAACCTTACCAGAGCAAATCACGACTCGCTTCACTCCCGTAGGCTTATGCTCAATCAAATCATCCATTACACGATGAAAAGATGAGCCATCTATAAAATCAGAGCCCGCAGAAACTGCTAACTTATGTCTTAGCAACGACTTAGGAGTCATCACTACAAGAGGCTTGCGAAAGTCCCGACGCAACTGTCTGCGAAGCGCATGAAAATAATTTGCGGGTGTGGTGCAATTCAGAACTTGCATGTTGTCTTCCGCACATAGCTGCAAAAACCGTTCTAGACGGGCAGAAGAATGCTCAGGGCCCTGGCCTTCATAGCCATGTGGTAACAACATTACGAGCCCCGACATCCGGAGCCACTTTTCCTCCCCAGATGCAATAAACTGATCAATCATTACCTGAGCTCCGTTGGCAAAGTCACCAAACTGTGCCTCCCATACAGTAAGGCTGTTTGGCTCAGCTAATGAATACCCATATTCAAAACCCAAAACTGCGAATTCAGACAATGGAGAGTTCACAATTTCTGCTTGCGCCTGGCCGTCTTCAATATGATTCATAGGGAGATAAGCATGATCATTTGATTGATCAATAATGGCCGCATGTCGATGAGAAAAAGTTCCCCTCCTAACATCTTGCCCGGACATTCTGATGGGATTTCCCTCCAGCAATAAAGATCCAAAAGCCATATTTTCAGCGGTGCCCCAATCAAAGCCCTTACCGCTCTCAAACATTTTAGATTTTGCTTTGATCAACCGTGCAATTTTTGAGTTTTCTTTGAACCCCTCTGGTAGTCCAGTGAGCCCCTTCTCCAGCTTGCGATAGATGCTCTCTGGTATGGAGGTTAATCCACGTCTCGCTCCCTGATCACCAGGTTGTTCAAAACCTCGCCAACGCCCTTTGAGCCAATCTGCTTCGTTCGGACGATAAGATTGAGCTGCCTCGAATTCCTCCTCCAAGTTTTCTAAAGATTGATTTAAAAGGGTTGTGCTCTGCTCTGGCGAAATAACACCTCGGCTTGCTAAGTCTTCCGCATAAAGCTCCCTGGTGGTCCGCTGCGCCTTAATCTTTTTGTACATTAGAGGCTGAGAGAACATTGGTTCATCGCCCTCGTTATGGCCAAACCGCCGATAACAGAACATGTCCACTACAACGTCCTTCTTGAACTTCTGTCGATATGACGCTGCTATCCGACACGCGTGAACAACTGCCTCGGGATCGTCTCCATTAACATGCAGAATTGGGGCCTCAACAATCTTCGCAACCTCTGTGCAATATCGCCCCGACCTTGCATTAACAGGATTGGTTGTAAAACCAATTTGATTGTTTGTGATAAAGTGGATTGTGCCGCCAGTTCGATAACCACGCAAACCGGCAAGATCGATAGTTTCGGGCACCAATCCTTGACCTGCGAAGGCTGCGTCTCCATGAAGCAGCAGCCCCATTACTTTGCTTCGACTCTCGTCGCCACGCTGATCCATCTTCGCACGAACTTTGCCCACCACAACCGGATTAACAGCCTCAAGGTGAGAAGGATTGGCGGTCAATGAGAGGTGAACAACTTTATCATCAAACTCCCGATCTGCAGATGCACCTAGGTGATATTTTACGTCTCCTGATGCGTCTATATCTTCCGGATTGGCACTCGTCCCCAAAAATTCGGAAAATATCGCCCGATATGGCTTATTCATAAAGTTAGCTAAGACATTCAATCTGCCACGGTGAGCCATCCCCAGAACAACTTCTTCAACGCCTTCTTTTGAAGCCTGCTTTATGATTTGTTCCAACGCTGGAATTGTTGTCTCACCGCCATCAAGCCCAAACCGCTTTGTGCCTCTAAACTTCTTATCTAGAAATTTTTCAAACGCTTCAGCTTCTGTTAAGCGTTCTAAAATGGCCTGCCGCCCCTTGTTGGTAAACTTTTCTATCTGCGCATCTGATTCTAAACGCGACTGTAACCAGCGTTTCTCTTCTGGCTCTGCAATGTGCATGAACTCTACACCGATTGACCCGCAATATACTTTGCGAAGCGTATCCAATACTTGACCAACTGTTGCCGTCTCGAAGCCAAGATGGCCATCGATGAAAACCTCACGATTCATGTCGGAAGCTGAAAAGCCATAGGAGCTAGGATCTAAATCTGGATGATATTTTGGTTCCACTAAACCAAGAGGATCTAATTTAGCCTGAAGATGACCCAGAACTCGAAAGTTCCGAATCATAAGTAATAATTGGAGAGAATCGCGGGTGGAGCTAGCGTTATCACCAGCATTGTTTAGGGTTGTAGCATTAGAACGAGAACGTGAAGAGGTCCAGCTTGGAACTTCAAAATCAGCAGAAAGATTTAGTGGCTCGTCATTCAAGTTTTCGAAGTAAGCGGCCCAAGATGAATCAACCGAGGTTGGGTCACTCAAGAATGCTTGATAAATCTGTGCAACATAGGCGGCGTTTTCACCACTCATAAAAGCAGTCGCTAAAATTTCACTTCGTGAGCTAGTCTCAGTCATTCGGTTACTTCGCTTATTTCATCAACCCAAGGCTTAAAGATACAAACCCAATACTCAAATCAGGATAGCGACCTTGTTCCCCTAATATTTTGCTTACAAACTTTTTTGGCATCACTTATTGAGAGCCTCAATCATTGCTTCCCCCAAATGAGCAGGACTTTGTGCAATCACATATCCTGCGTTTTCCATGGCGTTTACCTTAGATACTGCATCGCCTTTCCCACCCGCAATAATTGCGCCTGCATGACCCATGCGTTTGCCCGGCGGCGCAGTTCGGCCAGCGATAAACCCAGCTATTGGCTTTTGGTTTGAATGATTGGCATAAAACTCAGCAGCCTCTTCCTCCGCGGAACCTCCTATTTCACCAATCATTATTATACCATGTGTATCTGGATCATTTAAAAACAGATCTAAACAGTCGATAAAATTAGTACCATTAACTGGGTCTCCACCGATGCCAATGCAGGTTGATTGTCCCAAACCCGCAGCTGTAGTCTGGGCTACCGCTTCATACGTTAGTGTGCCCGATCTAGATATAATACCAATCGTACCAGGCGTATGTATATGACCTGGCATAATACCAATCTTACATTGATTTGGTGTTATCACTCCAGGGCAGTTAGGCCCGATCAGGCGGGACTTAGAGGCAGATAGTGCGCGCTTTACCTTGACCATGTCCAAAACTGGAATTCCCTCAGTAATGCAAACAATTAGCTCCATTTCCGCCTCAATGGCTTCCATAATTGAATCCGCAGCAAACGGAGGTGGAACATAAATCACTGACGCATTTGCCTCCGTTTCAGATTTAGCCTCTAAAACGGTGTTGAAGACAGGCAGCCCAAGGTGTTCTTGTCCGCCTTTTCCTGGTGTAACACCTCCTACCATTCTGGTACCATATGATATGGCCTGCTCAGAATGGAATGTGCCTTGAGCTCCTGTAAATCCCTGGCAAATAACTCTCGTGTCTCTATCAATTAAAACAGCCATTTCTTATACCTTTTTCACTGCGGCGACCACCTTTTCGGCAGCATCTGCTAAATTATCAGCAGAAATGATTGGCAACCCAGAAGAGGCCATTATCTCTTTACCTCTTTTGACATTTGTGCCCTCAAGGCGCACAACAAGTGGAACGCCAAGTGAAACCTCTTTGGCCGCTGCCACAACACCCTCAGCGATGACATCACAACGCATGATCCCACCAAAAATATTCACCAAAATGCCCTTAACCTGCGGATCAGAAAGGATTATTTTAAATGCAGCGGTGACCCGTTCCTTGGTAGCACCGCCCCCAACATCAAGAAAGTTAGCCGGCTCAGAGCCATACAGCTTAATGATGTCCATTGTTGCCATAGCTAAGCCCGCACCATTAACCATGCACCCGATCTCACCATCCAAAGCAACGTAATTCAGCTCATACTTCTCTGCTTCAGTTTCTTTTTCATTTTCTTCCGATGTATCACGAAGCTCTTCGAGTTCTGGATGGCGAAAAAGTGCGTTAGAATCGAATGACATTTTGGCATCTAGAGCCATGACATCACCGCTGCCAGTTATAATCAGTGGATTAATTTCAACCATATCCGCATCTAGCTTATTAAAGGCTTCATACATCGCATCCAAAAACTTAGAGACTGACTTCATTTGTGCCTTTTCAGTAAGTCCAAGACCGAAAGCGATGCTTCGCTTATGGTGTGCTTGCAACCCGGTAGCTGGGTCAACATCAACAGATAGTATTTTCTCCGGCGTTGCTTCTGCGACCTCTTCAATTTCCATACCACCTTCAGTTGAAGTCACAATTGTCAGCCTGGATGAACCTCTATCAACTAACATCGCTAAATATAGCTCACGCGCAATATCAACGCCCTCTTCTACGTAGAGCCGACCAACTTCCTTTCCAGCAGGCCCGGTTTGCTTAGTAATAAGCGTATTCCCCAGCATTTGTGCTGCATTTTTTGTTACTGCTTCCGCAGACTTCACGACACGGACGCCGCCGCCGTTGTGCCGCTCAACGTCATCTTTGAAATGACCAGCGCCACGGCCACCCGCATGGATTTGGCTTTTTACTACAAAAATGGAACCACTAAGGTTCTCAGCAACTTGAGTTGCCTCTTTAACGGAAAAAGCCACGCCCCCTTTGGGTGTCGCAAGGCCGAATTCGCGCAAAAGCGCTTTGGCCTGGTACTCGTGAACGTTCATGGCGTCTCCTAAACATGCCTAAATGGTCTCTATCTCAGCAACGCCCTATCTTGAGTCCACAACAACTAAAACAGCAAGGCGGTTATAGAGCTTTTGCAAAAAATGCTGGATGTGTGATCAAAACCTCATTTTTTTGATTTTAATATGCTGTTGTCACGCCAACTCAGCCCGTATCACAATAGCGCTAGCTATTAACTCCTCCCAATCTAAAGCTTTATTAGCAAGGCGGATCGGACGAACACAATTTAGTGGATCAACAACTTCTTTAATGATTCTAATTTAGTAACTATGTAAGCCAGCTCCAGGAAACCTACCTTTGAGAAAAACTGTGACGGCTCGTAACTTCTACAAAATGCATGGCTTAGGAAACGATTTTGTCGTTATAGACGGTCGTAAAAGGGCATTTATACCCAATCCCGATCAAACAAAGAGCATCTCGGATCGACGGCAGGGAATAGGCTGCGATCAAGTGATCGTTCTAGAGAACTCTGATCATGCTAGCGTTTTCATGAGAATATATAACGCGGATGGAAGCGAAGCAGAAGCCTGTGGGAATGCAACCCGCTGCGTGGCAAGTTTAATGCATAAAGAGGTAGGAGTCGCGCCCACAATTGAAACGATTGCCGGCATCCTCAAGACAAAAAGAGTCAATAGCCAGTTTCAGGTAGATATGGGGCCGATCACCATCATTGATCCGTGCCGCGCAGTTGAGGAAGGCCCAAGCCCTGCGGTAGTATTAAGCATTGGAAATCCCCATTGTGTTTTCTTAACGGAAAAACTCGATCTGATCTCCACGGTCGGTCCAAAAGTAGAAAAAGACGCGCAATTCGTGGATCGTACAAATGTACATTTCGTTGAAATTTTGGACAAATCAAACATACGACAGCGAGTCTGGGAAAGAGGCTCAGGGCTAACGTCGGCCAGTGGTTCTGGCGCCTGTGCGGGCGCAGTTGCGGCGATGGTAGTAGGAGGCTGCGACAGATCTGTAACGGTGCGTATGGATGGCGGTAAACTAGAAATTACATGGCGAGAAAAAGATGGTCACGTACTCATGCAAGGACCCCACACATTAAGCTTCGAGGGTCGCTTTGATCTCTAAAATGTCATCTCACGTTATTAATATGGGTTGCCGACTAAATGCGTATGAAGGTGATTTAGTTGAAAGGCTCGTAACAAAACAATCTCGGGAACGGGTAGTAATTAACACGTGCGCTGTAACGGCGGAGGCAGAGCGCCAAAACCGGCAAGCTATTCGCAGAGCCGCACGCGAACACCCTTCTGCAGAAATAATAGTTACCGGGTGCGCTGCTCAGATTAATCCAAGCGCATATGCTAATATGACTGAAGTTACCCGCGTAGTTGGAAACGAGGAGAAACTCCGCCCAGAAACCTGGGATCCAACAGCAAACCACCCTCAAGTTTCTGTTGGTGACATTTTCACTGTCAAAGAAACAGCACCGCACCTTCTTGGGTCATATGGAGATCGAACACGCGCCTTCGTTCAAGTTCAACAGGGTTGTGATCACAGATGCACGTTCTGCATTATACCATACGGCAGGGGAAACTCTCGATCTGTGCCGATTGGTGATGTAGTGATGCAAGTCAGAGAACTTGTTGAAAGTGGTACGCTAGAGGTTGTGCTCACCGGCGTTGACCTAACCTCTTATGGCCCAGACCTGCCGGGCAAGCCGACTCTAGGCCAAATGGTACGTCGGCTGCTTGCCCAGGTACCAAATTTACCTAGACTTCGCCTATCTTCGATCGATTGTATAGAAATTGATAATGACTTACGGCGCCTTATCGCTGATGAACCAAGACTTATGCCTCATCTTCATCTAAGTCTGCAGTCAGGCGATAATTTAACACTTAAACGCATGAAGCGGCGTCACAGCAGAGATGAGGCGGTAGAGCTGTGTAAAGAGCTTCGCATTTTAAGACCGGACATTGCTTTTGGAGCAGACATAATTGCTGGTTTTCCCACTGAAACGGAAGAAATGTTCCAAAGAAGCTTGGACCTAATTTCGGACTGCGATCTCTCTTATATTCACGTTTTTCCATACTCAGAGCGAGAAGGAACTCCCGCTGCTAGGATGCCTCAAGTAGATAAACTGCTCCGAAAGGAGCGCGCCGCGAGACTTCGACTTGCCGCTGAAGAAGCTCATCAAACTTTTCTAAAAAGCCATGTTGGAAAGAAGGCAAATATTCTTATGGAAGCAGATGGTATTGGCCGTGGAGAAGACTTTGCGCCATATAAGCTGGATGCTGCACAAGGGACAATTGTAAGCGTCATAGCTTCTCATGTTCAAGGTAATCAATTGATTGCGGAGGAAGTTCAATGATGCGTTGGCGCTTTGGTGCACAAAAAAAGAAAGACCCAGAATCAGATAAGCAGGACAGGGATGCTTCTGACGAGTCCGCGCAAGGTCCAGAGAGCTCTAACATCCAACGCAAAGAAGTCATTGATGTTAATGATACTTCGATAGCGACCCCTGCTAGTAAGACTAAAACCTGGCTTGCTAGACTTCGCAAAGGTCTTGCTAAATCTTCTAGCCAAATTTCTACTGGTATCTCAGCTATCTTCAAAAAGCGAGTTCTGGATGATGAGACTTTAGAAGAGTTAGAAGAGCTGCTCATCAGTGCAGATCTCGGCGCAAAATTAGCCGGGAAACTGACTGCGAACTTAGCCAAGAGTAGGTTTGGAAAAGAGGTTAGTGAACAGGAGATAAAAGAGGTGTTAGCCGGCCAAATTATCGAGCTTTTGACGCCGGTAACCCAGCCCCTGCAATTACAAAATGAGCTCAAACCTGAATGCATCTTATTTGTTGGAGTCAACGGCTCCGGCAAAACCACTACTATTGGGAAAATAGCGCAAAAACAAAGAGCAGCTGGAAAATCCATAATGCTCGCCGCAGGTGACACCTTTCGTGCAGCAGCTGCAGAGCAGCTTAAAATTTGGGGTCAGCGTACTGATTCCCTAGTCATTGAAGCAGAAGCCAATTCGGATCCGTCTGGATTAGCCTATGAAGCAATGGAAAAAGCACAATCACTTGGCCAAGACTTACTATTGGTTGATACTGCAGGGAGGCTTCACAATCGCCAAGAATTGATGGAGGAACTCGCAAAAATGATGCGGGTTATTAAAAAAGTTGACTCAGCTGCTCCCCATCACGTGATTCTGGTCCTTGATGCGACCATTGGACAAAATGCACTCGCCCAAGTTCGAGCTTTCAATGAAATGGTAACAATATCTGGTCTTATTGTTACAAAATTAGATGGCACCGCTAAAGGCGGAGTTGTCGTTGCCCTTGCGCAAGAGTTCGGGCTACCTGTTCATGCTGTCGGCATTGGTGAAGATGCTGATGATCTTCGTCCATTCGATGCTAAAGAATTTGCTTATGCCCTGGTTGGACTTGACGAAACAACTCAAGTTTAAACGTGATTAGTATGTCCATTCCAAACTATTAAAGAATTAAGGGTAAATTCTATGCGTAATATCATAAATATAAGCCTGCTGGTCTTATCGAGTTTCGGGTCAAATGTTTCTTTCGGACAAAACGAGCGTCAGACGTTAACCGAGCAGCCCGCCGCTAATGCCACAGCGTTTATCCTTAATGGAGAAGTCTACACTTTCGAGTATCTCATGCAATTCGCCACTCTGCTTATCGGCGACACAAGTTCTATAGATCTTGTGGAAGCATATCCAATACTAACCAGCGTTGTTGCAGAGCAAGAATTAGCAGCAGAAGCAGCCATAGCCAGCGGCCTTGATCAATCCCCGGAGCTAATTGAGGCTTTAGAGCTCTTACGTAAGTCAATTCTCGCTGATGCGTTTATCGGGCAAGAAATAGGATCACGACTAGATGAAGCTCGATTGCAATTAGCATATTCAGATTACGTAGAAGGCTTTATCCCAGCACCTGTCGCAACAGCGAGTCACATCTTAGTTGAAACTGAACTAGAGGCGGTGAGTATTATTGAGCAATTAGAATCCGGCGCAAGTTTTGAAATGCTCGCACGTGAGTTTTCTGTAGGGCCATCAGGGCCAAGTGGAGGAAAACTGGGAACCTTTGGACTTGGGCAAATGGTACCGTCTTTCGAAGAAGCGGCGTTCTCATTAAATCCGGGCAGCTTCAGTAATGAACCTGTCCAAACTCAGTTTGGTTACCACGTCATTTATCTTGAAGACCTTAGCGGCACCGAACCAGAAAACTATGAGAGCGTTCTTCCAGCGCTACGCGAGGCAGTGCAACAGCAAATACAAATGGAGATCAGGGATGAACTTCGCACCGGAGCGGATCTACTGGTAACACCACTCGAAATGCTCACAGCAGAATAGATCCTTATAAAAATGCAAATAAAGCAAGCGCCACGTGCGTTATTTTACATCTAGAAGTCTAGGTCCGCGTAGATACTTGATGGCTCAATTCCCTCGATCCTATCGGACAGGATTATTCTCATTGAGGGTCGGGATTTTACGCGTCTGTAGTAATCTGAAAGCGTGGGATAAGATGTCCAGTCTACTAAGTCCAAGTAATCGAGCAAAGAGAGCTGAGCACTTAAGGAAAGGTCTGCTAGCGTTAAATCCGGGCCTGCAATCCAAACATCCATATCTATAAGGCGCTCAAGCTCTTTGAAGTAATAACCTTTCGCAGAATTAGCTCTTTGGATGACGGCAGAATCAGGAGTTCCCAAGCCACTCATCCGGCGATGAACTCGCTCATAAAGCAAGGGTCGAGTGATACGCTCACTTACAGGGCCCTCTATATAGCGCCAAACTTGTCTAGTCTGCGCTCGGAGAACCGGCGTTGAACCAATTAGAGTAGATGGATAAGATTCATCTAAATATTCCGCGATGCATCCAGCATAGGAGATTAGAGCACCGTTTTCATCCTGCAAAGTTGGGATATCCTTAGGGCCTTCGCCAGGTACGCTTGGGTTTTTAAGGCTAAATGGAAGGCCTAACTCTCCAAGAATCAATCTTATAAACCGACTGTTAGGGTCAGATGGGAGGGCATAAAGGACCCGTTTAACGAGAGGGGCAGCGACCATATGAAATATCCATACCGCCCCAATTGAGAATTAAAAGACTAAGCTGCTTTAGATTCCGTGAATGCAGGAACCTCGAGGCGATGAACCATTTCCTTTGGGACGACTTGCCAAAAGTTCTTTAGCTCGCGGTCAAAACGATCCAGGAGGCCTTTTGCATGAGCTGACCTTGTCTCTGTGACGTGTTGCGCCATCAGCCCTTTCAACTCACTGATATACTCTGGGACCTGTGGCCGCACAAAAACTACGGACTCATCATTAACCCGCTTTGAAAACTGACCATCAGGGTCATAGATATAAGCAATACCACCAGTCATGCCGGCTGCAAAGTTTTCCCCCACAGGGCCAAGAATGACAGCACGGCCCCCGGTCATGTATTCACAACCATTTGAACCGCAACCCTCAACCACCACAGTGGCACCAGAATTACGAACACAAAAACGTTCACCAGCTTGGCCTGCAGCAAACAAATAACCAGAGGTCGCACCATAGAGTACGGTGTTTCCTATAATTGTTTGCCGGTTACTTGACGCAGAGAGCGCTGTGTTCTGAGGCGGACGAACGGTTATGGTTGCACCAGACAGTCCTTTGCCCACATAGTCATTAGCATCACCCACTACATTTAAGTGCAACCCTCTAACGCCAAACGCCCCAAGTGACTGGCCAGCGGATCCTCTCAAGTTAATTATAACATGACCATCCTTGAGGCCGGTCATTCCAAATTGACGAACAATCTTTGACGACAAGCGAGCACCCACCGTTCGATCAGTGTTATGGACCTGATATTGTAGCTGCATTTTTTCACCGTGATCAAACAGTGGGCTCACATCTTCAATGATTTGAGCATCAAGAGTATCCGGCACCTCATTTCGCTCGCCTTTTTTCAAGCTACAAACGGGTGAGCGATTACTTAAATCAGCTTTAGCAAGAATTGGATTTAGGTCCAAATCATCAAGATTTGCCGCCCCACGGGATACCTGTGTTAATAAATCTGTCCGACCAATAACTTGTTCCAATCTTGTAAAGCCAAGTTCGGCTAAGATCTCTCTAACCTCCTCCGCAATGAAGGAGAAAAGATTAACCACGTTTTCTGGAGTCCCAGCGAACATTTCTCGAAGCTTTGGATCTTGCGTACAAACACCCACCGGGCATGTATTAGAGTGACATTGCCGGACCATGATGCAGCCTAAAGCTACAAGTGAAGCTGTGCCAATGCCAAACTCTTCAGCCCCAAGCATTGCTGCTATAACCACGTCTCGTCCCGTACGAAGGCCACCGTCGGTTCGCAACACCACATTTTCCCTCAACCTATTTAAAGTAAGCACCTGATGTGCTTCAGATAAGCCTAACTCAAATGGAAGACCCGCGTACTTAATTGAAGTTTGGGGAGACGCCCCAGTGCCGCCGGAATTTGCAGAAATAAGAATTACATCAGCCTTGGCTTTTGCTACCCCTGCAGCAATTGTACCAATTCCAGCTCGGCTTACTAGTTTAACACAAACTCGAGCTTCTGGATTAATTTGCTTAAGATCGTAAATTAACTGCGCTAAATCTTCGATAGAGTAAATATCGTGATGAGGTGGGGGTGAAATCAAAGTTACACCGGGTGTAGAGTGCCGGAGTTCTGCGATCTGTTCAGTTACCTTGAAACCAGGTAGCTGACCACCTTCACCTGGCTTTGCTCCCTGCGCCATTTTAATCTCAATTTCCCGTGCTTGGTTCAAGTATTCGGCAGTGACCCCAAACCGGCCAGAAGCCACCTGCTTGATTGCGGAATTATGATTATCGCCATTTGAATCTGGAGTGTACCGCTTTCGATCCTCTCCACCTTCACCTGAAACTGATTTTGCTCCTATTCTATTCATAGCCACATTCAAAGTACCATGAGCCTCATACGACAGGGCGCCCAAAGACATACCTGGAGTAACGAGCCGCTTGCGGATAGACGTTATGGACTCTACATCCTCAACCCGAGCGCCCGAATCTGGTCGTTTAAAATCTAGAAGATCACGTAGCCAAGTAGGGTCCCCGCCATTTACGCGATCAGCATATTTTCTGTAGGTTTGATATTGACCTGTCTGGCAAGCCGACTGAAGTGCATGCATAGTAGCAGCATCCCAAGCATGCCGCTCCCCGCCTTGACGGTAACGATAAAATCCACCTACCGGCAATGAAATTGCAGTTGTTTTAAAAGCCTTCGCGTGAGCGGCCAAAACCTTTTCTTGCAGACCATCCATGCCAATTCCCGAGATTCTGGACGGGACCCCAGGGAAAAATTCAGCCACCAAAGTCCTAGAAAGTCCAACAGCTTCAAAATTATAGCCTCCACGATATGAGGAGAGAACACCGATACCCATTTTAGACATTATTTTAAGTAGGCCCTGATCGACCGCCTCTCTATAACGCTCCATCGCCGATGTGAGATCAAACTCAATTAAACCCCGATCAATGCGATCAGCTATAGCTTCCTGAGCGAGATATGCATTTACTGTGGAAGCTCCCACACCGATTAATACTGCAAAATAATGTGTATCGAGTGCCTCACCAGAACGCACATTGAGTGAGACAAAGGTCCGAAGGCCCGCTGCAATTAAATGTGTGTGGACAGCACCAGTGGCTAAGATCATGGGCAAGGCTGCGCGGCTCTCATCTTGTGCAGAATCTGAGAGCATAATATGGGTTTTCCCTGACCTTACAGCTCGCTCGGCCTCAGCTTTGATATCATCAAGACGTGACCGCATAGCGTCCTCACCAACTGACACATCAAATGTCGCATCGATTTCGACCGCGGTGTCTTTCAGTCGTTTTTTTAGTCTATCATACTCGCCGTTAGTTAGAACCGGGCTCTCCAACCTAAAAGCCTCGCACTGCCTAGCGCTCTCATCAAGGATATTACCCAGATTTCCTAGCCGGGTTGCTAAAGTCATGACACGACGCTCACGCAAAGAGTCGATAGGAGGGTTTGTAACCTGACTAAAATTTTGGCGGAAAAAATGATGTAAGGGTCGATACTGGTCTGACAAAACAGCGGCAGGTGTATCATCACCCATAGATCCTAGTGCCTCTTTAGCATCAGCAACCATAGGATGGAGAATGAGCTCCATATCCTCCAGAGTTTGTGCATAGGCAGCTTGCCTTAAAAGGAGTGTATCGCGGTTGTAAAAGCGCTTCTCTTCGCCGGTTCTTAATGTATCTTCTAGGTGCTCAGTTTTCTTGATCCATGATGAATAGTCCTGACGATTTGCAAGCTGGTCCTTGAGCTCTCTATCTTTATATAATCGACCTTCATCCATGTTGATCGCTATCATCTCGCCGGGTCCCAAACGACCTTTCTCCAGAACATTTGAATCGTCTATGTGGACCATGCCTGTCTCTGAACCACATACGAGAAGTCCGTCCTTGCTGAGTGCAAAACGCATAGGCCGCAATCCAGCCCGGTCTAACCCACCCATGATCCACGGCCCAAAAGCTGCAGCAACGGCGGCTGGACCATCCCATGGCTCCATGATTGTGTTGCAATACGCATATAGAGCTTTGTGGTTATCCGGCATAACCTGGTTGCTAGCCCATGCCTCAGGAATCAATATGGTTTTAACCATTGGCGCTGGGCGCCCGCCCATAGCGAGGAGTTCAAAAACAGCATCTAAAGCTGCTGTGTCTGATGACCCGGGTTGGATAACTGGTTTGATATCTTCAATGTCATCACCAAAGTCATCGGACTGCAGTGGTGTTTCATGCGCTTGCATCCAGTTTTCATTGCCCTTGAGAGTGTTAACTTCACCATTATGTGCAAGAACTCTGAAAGGTTGAGCTAACTTCCATTCCGGAAACGTATTTGTAGAGTATCGTTGGTGGTACAAAGCATATGCAGACTCAAAACTTGGATCATTCAAATCTGGATAAAAGGTTGTAAGATCCTCAGCAAGAAACATTCCTTTATAGACAACATTTCGCACAGACAGCGAACACAAGTATAATTCGCTTAAGCCCGAGACCCGGCCTGAATTTTCAATACGGCGGCGAACAGCATAAAGTTTACGCTCAACCTCATCAATATCAGCTGCACCATCTATGCGCACCATAACCTGTTCTACTTCTGGCCGGACCGCATTAGCCTTTTCACCTAAGCATGAAATGTCTATCGGCACCTGGCGCCAGCCATAAATTTTAAAGCCAGCCCCTAAAATTTCTCTTTCAACAATGACTCTGGCCCGTTCCTGAGCTCCCAAATCAGTGCGGGGTAAAAATACTTGTCCGACAGCGATTAAGTCGCCCGCAGCGGCCTCATGTCCTGTTGCCTTAACATGCGAGCGAAAAAATGATTGAGGTATCTGAAGTTGAATTCCTGCGCCGTCGCCGGTTTTCCCATCGGCATCAACGGCACCCCGATGCCAAACAGCACTCAAGGCATCTATCGCAGCCTGAACAACACGACGAGTTGGTTGGCCAGATATTTCGGCAATAAAACCAACGCCACACGCACTATGCTCGTTCTTTGGGTCATACAAACCTTCTTGAGTTAGGCGTTCTCGATCTGTAATTTGTTGTTTAATAATCATTTTATCTGGCTCTTTCAAAGCAAAATTCTTGGGTGTCACTGTGGTCACCTAAAAAGCGAGTTTCTGGAAGCTGGACGAAACCGTTTCGTCGATAGAACTGCTGACCCGTGTGAAAGCGAGTATCAGACCAAGCAAAGATTTTTGAACCTTTTGAATTATTTTCTGCCAGCTCAAAAAGTTTAGATCCCCAGCCAACTCCGCGAAATTTTGGGATCAAGTAAAACTTTTTCAACTCAGTTGAGTCAGCATGATACACGAGCCCAATGGATCCAACTATCCAACGGCTTTCATGCTCTAGAACCCAGAACTTATCATAAGACGTTGACGGAGACATCAACTCTGGCTCTTCACCTATCGGATCAAGATAAGAGTTTTCATATTGAGCATATGATGTGGCCACTAATGCTACAATACCAGGACCATCTGCGTTGAATGCTTCTCTCAATATCATACGCTTACTCAGCAGCTTTAGGGAGAGCCTGCGCAGCCAAATAGGAAGTGATAGCGGCTGCGGCATCACGACCATCTTTAACTGCCCAAACAACGAGGCTTGCACCGCGAACTATGTCCCCTACCGCAAAAACGCCTGGCATGTCTTTAACTTGAAAATCACGCCATGAGACTTGAATTGTTCCCCAGCGGCTAGTCGGCAACTCTTTGGTCTTGAACAAAGTTTGAAGGTCTTCGGGGTCAAAACCTAACGCCTTTATGGCCAAGTCTGCATCAAGATTAACCGTATCACCTTCAATTTCTTCAATTCCTTGACGTCCTGTATCGTCCGGTTCTGAGAGACGCATACGCTGCGCTTTCAGGTGCGTAACGTTACCATCAACATCCGATAGGAAACCCTGTGGCGCATGTAACCATTCAAAATTAACGCCCTCTTCCATCGCGTTTTGTACTTCACGTTGCGACCCTGGCATATTTTTCTGATCACGGCGATAAACACAGCGAACCGATTTAGCTCCCTGCCTAATTGCAGTTCTAACGCAGTCCATTGCCGTATCACCACCACCAACTACAACAACATTCTTTCCTTCAGCATCTAAGGATTTATTTTTATCCTCATCGCCGAGACCAATCCTATTTGATCGCGTTAGAAAGTCCAAAGCTGGAACCACATTTTTTGATCCAACTCCTGGGACCTCAAGTTCGCGATTTTTGTACACGCCTGTCGCTATGAGGATTGCGTCATGCCGGTCGCGAAGGTCTCTAAATTCTAGATCAGTACCAATATTACAGTTTAGGTGGAATTCAACGCCACTATCACGAAGATATTGCTCACGCCGGGCAACTATATCTTTCTCAAGCTTAAAGCCAGGGATACCATAGACCAGCAGTCCTCCCACTCTATCATAGCGGTCATATACATGCACTTTAAATCCCTCTTTCCGGAGTTCATCGGCCGCTGCTAGACCGCCGGGTCCAGCGCCAATTATGCCTATACTTTCTTCTCGCTCATTATTTGGAATAACGGGCTTAACCCAACCATTTGCAAATGCTGTTTCCGTAATATGCTTCTCGATCGCGCCGATCGTAACGGTTCCATGACCCGCTTGCTCAATCACACAATTGCCCTCGCACAGCCTGTCTTGAGGACAGATGCGCCCACAAATTTCTGGCATGTTGTTGGTTGCGCTTGATATCTCATAGGCTTCTTGCATTCGACCATCAGCGGCCAGCATTAACCAGTCAGGGATATTATTCGTTAACGGACAATGAACTTGGCAATATGGCACGCCGCATTGCGAACAACGAGACGCCTGCACGGCTGCATGCTCGGGATCAAATCCCGTATAAATTTCATTAAAATCTTGAGACCGTGAATCCGCTGTCCGTTTCTGGGGGGTTTTGCCCTCAGTTTTTATGAATTGCAGCATTTGGGTGGCCATCGCGCTCTCCATTCTGAAAAGTGAAGTGATCTTGTTAAAAGAGGAGCGCGCATAAAAGAGATTCTCCTCCAGGGCAAGCCTATAAGTCAACTATGCTGACCTAATATAGTGTTGGCATTATACTAGTTTCCATTTTTGGAAAATATTAAATATATTTAGGCATTAAGTACTGACCTAAAATGTTTTTTATAGACCGCTTGAACTAACTCATTATGGGTCTTCTTATGTTCGAGATACAGCCATGGCTAATTATTCAAGCGCTGATACAAGGCCTCACTGAATTCCTCCCAGTCAGCTCCACTGGCCACCTGGGCTTAGGCTGGGCAGCACTTGAAGCTTCGGGACTTAATACACCAACGACCGGCGACCAGCAGATTATAGATATAGCCTTGCATTTAGGAACCCTAATGGCGGTGGTTCTCTATTTTTTTGGGGATGTAACGCGCCTGTATTCAGGAGGCTTGGCTCTGTTCACTCGGCAATCTGACAGACCTGACCCGCGAAGCCTATTATTCGTTCGTTTGATTGTGGCGTCAATCCCAGCGCTTCTGATAGGGATGCTTATCTCAGACTTTAGAGAGACCTATAAAAATGATTTAGGATTGATTGCTGCAACAACAATTTTATTTGGATGCCTTCTATTTGTTGCGGACAGATTTTTTCTGCCTACAACAAGGCTAAAGCACTTAAGCCTTAGTGGCGCTTTCTTGATCGGAATCATGCAGTGTTTTGCGCTCGTACCCGGCGTTAGTCGATCCGGGATCACCATAACGGCCGGTCGCTTCATAGGCTTAGACCGGGAATCTGCCACGCGTTTCTCTATGCTTCTTTCAATTCCGATTATACTAGGCGCAGGTATATTTGGCGTATTGGAGCTATGGGGCCGTGGCGAACTTGCTCTCACGCAAACTGCGATCTGGGCAATTTTCATAAGCTTTCTAGCCGCACTAGGGGCCATTCATTTTATGATGGAACTAGCAAGACGAGCAACATTTACCGCCTTTGTGATTTATCGAATTGGGCTCGGCATTACTATATATGCTCTATTAGCGACCGGCTGGCTCCCAAGTAGCATGGGTCAATTTTAGCCTAAGCCTTCACAAATTCCGTCTCAAATCTTCCACCAGGTCGATACTGAGCAAGGTATGCTGGAACTAAACTTTCAATGGATCGAGGCTCTATTCCTAAGTCTACCAGGCTCTTTTGACCCTCACCTACAACCGTATCGTCTTTTAACAAGATTAACTGATCACTTGTAAGTGGCGCACCTGGAGCCCAATCGGTAAGCATAGCCATGAATGCGGCAATACTCTCTGGAATATGAATCAAACCACGACGACGACGAATTGTACGAATAACAAAACTTAGCAACTCTTTAAAAGTGTAAATCTCAGGACCACCCAACGCAAATTTCTGACCTTTAGTTGCGTCTAACTTAAGGGCAGCCATCGCCGCAGCCACAACATCACCTACGTAGACGGGCTGAAAACGAGTATCACCTGACCCGATGACTGGTAGAAAAGGGCTCAATCGAGCCATACCAGCAAATCGATTGAAGAATTGATCTTCTGGCCCAAAAACTAAAGATGGCTGAAGTATGGTCGCGCGAGGCACATAAGAAAGGATACCAACCTCAGCCTCGGCCTTAGTTCGGGCATAGGCTGAAGAAGAGTCCACATCAGCCGCTAAACTAGAAATTTGTATAAAGTCATTTGCACCCTCATCAGCCGCTAGACGAGCCAGTCGGATCGCACCATCACGCTGCACTGCAGAAAAACTCTGCCTCCCGAATTCAGATAAAATCCCTACGCAATTTACGACAAGATCAACCCCACTAAGAACCGCTCGAACCTTCTCCTCATCCTGCAGAGGTGCTCGAAATGCTGCAATTTGACCTACTTCACCAAAAACTCGTGCTGCCCGCGCTTTATGGACGTTACGTCCTGCCACTCTAACACGCCACCCGTCCTTGGCTAGCGCAGCCACAAGTCGAGACCCGATAAATCCAGACCCACCATAAACAAGGGCCGTGCGTTGTTGGCTCATATAAAGCTCCTCCGATTGCGACCACGACCTTAGCAAGGCACTCTACAACACTCAACTAAAGCGGTAGCTTCCTTTTAGCACAGGTGCGTTGCCGAACGATTGAATATAGTTACCGTTGTGTTGACTCTAATATTGGCGAGGCCTAATCCCACCGCCCTACGCCTCGTGCCCTGGTGGCGGAATTGGTAGACGCGCAGGTTTCAGGTACCTGTGACCGCTAGGTCGTGGAAGTTCGAGTCTTCTCCAGGGCACCACTCTCCTTTTTGACCTGTTCGTAAATATCCTGATAAGCTCCTGCAGGACAAGGCTTTAGGCGATTTATTAGTCTCTTCTCCAGGACACCACCTCAGAATGTAGCCTAGCCTAACCTGGCGGCAGCCGCAGAGCTTCAACCTGGTGATCGGACAAGAAACTCAGAAGCCTTGTGCGCCCCACATCTAATTGTGGGGCGCGAGGGAGGAGATATAAAAAAAGCAACTTTTAAAGCTGGATGAAACTCTAAATTCTAAAGTATCATGTTAATAGTAACTTAATCTTTAAACTCGTCAAGCAAATTGCTTCCAGGAACTTGATGGAATAAACGGATAATATAGCATCTAACACTATGATTTTATTGAATTTATCAAATAAGCTTAAACTACAGCATAGAAGACCCGAAAACCTAAGCTGCCTCTTATGGTGTGGTCTCCGAAAAAATAAATGTCCAACTCAGGGTTGTTAAATGAGTTTGTTTCCAGCAAAATGATTGCTCCAATCAAGGAGGAGAATAGATGTTCAAATACATAAAAATGGTGCTTGCTAGCACCTTAATAGCGACAGGAGCTGTTTCTACAGGATCTGCCCAAGACCTAACGTTCTTTACAATCGGAACAGGTGGTACTGCATATACCTACTATCCCGTAGGTGGCGTTATTGCTAATGCAATATCAAACCCCCCAGGCTCTAGAGCTTGCGACTCAGGCGGTTCATGCGGCGTTCCCAACCTCATTGCTTCAGCTGTTTCTTCACGGGGCTCTGTAGATAATGTAAATGCAATTATTTCTGGCCTGCGTAACTCCGGTTTCGCTCAGTCCGATGTGGCTTACTGGGCTTACACGGGCACCGGCACCATGGAAGGGCAGGATCCAGCCACCGACCTTCGCACCATTGCAGCGCTTTTCGAGGAGCATATTCACCTCGTAGCCCTAGCGGATAGTGGCATCAATTCCGTAGCGGACCTTGCTGGGAAGCGGGTGTCGCTTGATGAGCCTGGCTCTGGAACATATGTAGATGCAAACCTGATCCTCGAGGCTAATGGTTTGTCTGCTGACGACCTGACCGCTGAAGCACTCAAGGGAAATGCAGCTGCTGATGCGCTGCGCAATGGTAAAATTGATGCCTATTTTGTAGTTGCAGGCTATCCTACTGGATCTTTAGTAGAATTAGCATCTGCTGCGGACATCAAACTTGTTCCGATTGACGGTGCCGGAGCAGATGCGTTAATTTCCGAACATGGTTTCTTCGCTCAGGGCGAAATCCCAGCAGGGACGTATGAAGGGGTTGACGCTGTATCAACGGTGTCAGTGGGAGCACAATGGTTCACTAACGTAAACGAAGATGATGATCTGATTTACGAGATAACCAAAGCACTTTGGAATGAGAAATCTCGTCGCCTTCTAGATGTTGGACACGCTAAAGGTCAGACAATCACGCCAGACTCAGCTCTCAACGGCATAGGCGTGCCATTGCACCCAGGCGCTGAGCGCTTTTATAAAGAAGCTGGCTTGCTCTAACGCCTATTAATCCGAAGTGGGCCTCTTGTACTTAGGTGCTGGAGGCCTTCTCTTTTCTAATCGCTACAGCCCGTTCGAACTGGCAACAAAGGGTCGAACAAACCGCCGGTACCACTGATGTCAAACCAAGAAAATGGCTCACTCTCAAGGGAGCAATTAGCTGAAATTGAGAGCAAATATGACCCTGAAATGAACTTTCGCCAGGTCAGCAAATGGCTTGGCGCGTTGATATCCGCCATTTTGGTAGCGATGACAGCCTATCACTTTTATGCCTCTGGTTTTGGGCTTATTCGAGAGCTACTCCATCGAGGAATTCACATATCGTTTGTGCTTGGACTAGGCTTCTTGCTTTTTTCATGGCGAAGACCAAGGGCCGCCGACCAGCACTCCACCGCTTGGTTTCGTCTTGGCGGAATTTCTATATTAGATCTTATCTTCGCCGTCGCGGGAGTTGGCGCTGCAATGTATTTGCCTCTTCTTCCACCCGAAATCGTTGCTTTCCGAGTTGGCAATCCAGCACAAATCGACGTACTTATGGGCACGGTTTTGTTAGTCCTAGCCTTGGAGTTAAGCCGTCGCTCAATTGGTCCTACGTTACCCCTTATAGCAATTATCTTTATACTTTTTGCTCTTTATGGGCCCTATGCTCCAGGCGCTTTAAAACACGGCGGGAGCAGCTGGACCGCTCTTATAAACCATTTGTACATGACCAATCAGGGATTCTACGGAGTAGCTATTGGGGTGATGGCCAAATACGTATTTCTGTTTATTGTCTTTGGGGTTTTAGCTACTCGAATTGGATTAGGCCAACTCTTCATAGATTTCGCCATGGTAATTGCTGGACGTCACGCAGGTGGTCCGGCCAAAGTCGCGATCTTTTCTAGCGCGTTTATGGGAACAATTTCTGGATCTTCTATAGCTAATACGGTCACAACAGGAGCACTAACAATCCCAGCAATGAAACGTGTGGGGTATCCCCCCCATTTCGCAGGTGCGGTTGAAGCAACCTCGTCAACAGGTGGTCAAATTACTCCACCGATATTGGGGGCTGCTGCATTCATTATGGTGGAATATTTAGAAATCCCACTTCGTGATGTTCTGGCAGCTGCGCTTATTCCTGCATTACTACATTATTTTGGTATCTTTATCATGGTGCACCTCGAGGCTAAAAAGCTTGGACTTCGAGGTTTAAATTCTGACGAGCTTCCAAAGATCCTCTCGGTGGTGAAACAACATTGGTTGTCGATCATTCCCCTGTTTATTCTCGTTTATCTAATCCTAACCGGAAGGACGCCTGACTTTGCTGCCGTATACGGAATCATCGCTTGCGTTGTTGTTGGCTTTTTAAACCCTACGAACCGATTGAGCTTTGCAGATTTGTGGACATCCTTAGCAATCGGAGCAAAGAGCACACTAGCAGTTGGAGCAGCAGCAGCAACCGTTGGTGTAGTTGTTGGGGTAGTAACCCTAACGGGCGTAGGTTTTAGGCTAGGGTTCATCGTCGTGCAAACAGCCATGGATATTGGCGAGTTCGTTCAGAGTCTTTGGCCACTTTCATACATTGCCATAGACTCTTGGACACTTTTCTTCTCACTGATACTGATCGCCGTTTCATGTATTATTATGGGTGCGGGAATACCAACTACGGCAACTTACATTATTTTGGTTGCTGTTGCCGCTCCTGCCCTCGCCCAACTCCAAGTTGAACCACTCGTAGCGCATTTTTTTGTGTTCTATTATGGAGTTCTAGCTGATATCACACCTCCTGTGGCTCTTGCTGCATATGCAGCCTCAGGCATTGCCGGTTCAAACCCTTTTAAAACAGGGAACACTGCATTTAGACTAGGTATAGCCAAAGCTCTTGTGCCGTTTGTTTTTGTGTATTCTCCTGCGTTATTGCTAGTCGCTGATGGATTTACCTGGTCGGAATTTGGTACCACCTTAATTGGTGCGATGGTGGGTATTGCGGCTCTAGGCGTTGCCTTCACCGGGCATTTAATTGCGCCCTTGCGTGACTGGGAGCGCTGGTGGATTGCCCTGGTATCTTTACTATTCATTGCCCCAGGCTTACTGACAATGTTGATCGGCGTATTATTGATTAGTCCAGTTGTTTATCTTCAATTCAACAGGATGTCGCACCCCAGATCTGCATAACACCGAGTATCATAGAGCCCCTACTAACAATAAATTTACGCTCTGTTTCTAGTTGAGGCGCTCACCCGTCTCAGGTGAAAAGTAAGAAACCTTAGACAGGTCAAAGGCTAGGTCAAGAGGTTGTCCAGGCTGAGCTTGAGTCTCCGCATGAAGCCTAGCAGTAACTGACTTGCCGCCGAGTGAAGTGACAACAAACGTATCAGCACCAGCCAGTTCAACTAGCTCTATCCCACAAGTCGCAGATTGATTGGATTTCGCGGAAGTCTTTTTTGACTCTGAAATATCTTCAGGGCGAACACCAAGAATTACCTCACCAGCCAAGTCTTGCGTAAACTTATCCTTCAGCACAATAGTACCGCCTTCCCCAGGAACAGTAATTTCAATATTTGTTCCTTTACCGTTGGGAGTTGCTCTTGCTGGAATCAAGTTCATGGCCGGGCTTCCCATAAAGTCTGCAACAAAAATATTTGCAGGATTATTGTAAATTTCTGAGGGCGTCCCGATCTGCTGAACGACACCACCTTTCATGACAATAATTTTAGTAGCGAGGGTCATTGCCTCAATCTGATCATGAGTAACATAAACCATTGTGGCCCCGAGATTTTGGTGCAATGCTTTAATTTCTGTGCGCATTTCCACCCGTAATTTGGCATCTAGATTAGAGAGTGGCTCATCAAATAAGAAAAGTTTTGGATCTCGCACCAAAGCCCTACCCATTGCGACCCGCTGTCGCTGACCTCCGGACAGTTGGCTAGGCTTCCGGTTCAAAAGCTGCTCTATCTGAAGCTGCTCAGAAACCTTCTTTAACTTAGCCTCCTGCTGCGCCGCATCCACACCACGCACCTTCATTCCAAAAGTGATGTTTTTCGCAACCGTCATTGTGGGATAAAGTGCATAGGACTGAAACACCATCGCTATATCTCGGTCCTTTGGACTCACAGAACTCATGTCGTGTCCATCGATTAACAGGCTTCCACCATTGATTGGCTCAAGGCCGGCTATGCAGTTTAACAAGGTAGACTTGCCGCATCCAGATGGCCCGACCAAAACTAAAAACTCACCTGGGTCAATCGACACACTTATATTTTTAAGTATCTCAAGATTACCGTAGTTTTTTACAACATCTTTAATTTCTAAAATAGGATTCATTGAACTATCCTTTGACTGAGCCCGCGGTCAAGCCACGAACAAAATAATTACCAGCGATTACGTACACAAGCAGAGTCGGCAATGCAGCAATGATAGCGGCTGCCATATCTACATTATACTCTTTCACTCCGGTAGTTGAATTTACGATGTTGTTTAGCGCCACGGTGACAGGCTGCGTGCCAGCCTGACTAAAAGAGACGCCAAACAAGAAATCGTTCCATATTTGAGTAAATTGCCAAATAATTGTCACAACAATTATTGGCAGCGATAACGGAAGAAATATTGACCAGAATATCCTAAAAAACCCGGCTCCATCAATTTTAGCTGCTTTAACTAACTCCTGTGGAATCGAGACATAATAATTCCGGAAAAATAAGGTGGTGAAGCCTAATCCATAGACAACATGGACAAATATCAGCCCTGGAATTGTTCCCGCAATTCCCATCAACCCAAGCACCCGAGCCATTGGAAGTAAGACCACCTGAAATGGAATGAAGCACCCAAACAGCAAAAGTGCAAAAATAATGTTTACCCCTCGGAACTGCCATTGCGCTGTAATATATCCGTTTACTGCGCCAATTACCGTTGAAATCGCTACAGCAGGAGCTGCAATCATTACTGAGTTCCAGAAAAAGGGACGAACGCCTTGGCACTGTATTCCGGTGCAGGCGCTTGACCATGCTGTGGCCCAAGCATCGAATGTAACCTCACGCGGCAATGATAAAAGATCACCTGTCCTGATCTCTTCAAGACTCTTTAACGAAGTGATCACCATTACCACTAATGGCACCAGATAGAAAAGCGCAAACAGAATCAAAAGGGCGTAAAGAACCCACCTTAATATTAGGTTGATTAGCGGCCCATTTACGGACGGCCTAATGTTAAAAGCATCAGTCATTTTTGGCCCGCAATTCAGAATACAAATAAGGTACTACAATAGTAAATACGACCATCATCATTACCATAGCAGAGCTTGCTGCCTGCCCAATGTCCCCCCTCGAAAATGCCATTGAAAACATATAGGTTGCTGGCAAGTCAGTAGCATAGCCAGGGCCACCGCCCGTTAAAGCTATTACGAGGTCAAAGCTCTTAATGGCGATGTGCGCGAGTACGATAAAAGCCGAAAGAAATATAGGCGCCATGGATGGAATAATAATGGCGGTATAAATTCGCCATGTCGGTATACCATCAACCTGAGCTGCCTTAATTATCTCGCCATCCACAGAACGCAAACCTGCGAGAAATAAGGCCATGACAAAACCAGAGCTCTGCCAAACGCCTGCAAGAACTACAGTATAAATCGCCATGTCAGAGTTGACGAGCCAATCAAAAGAAAAGCTCTCAAATCCCCAGCCTTTGACCATAGCTTCTAAGCCCAAACCAGGGTTAAGTATCCATTTCCATGAAGTTCCAGTTACAATCATGGAGAGAGCCATCGGATATAAATAAATTGTCCGAAGCGCCCCTTCAGATCTGATATTTTGATCCAAAAAAATTGCTAGAATAAGTCCAAGAATAATGGAGATTCCGATGAACAAGATCCCAAAGATGAACAGGTTTCCAAATGCGACTTCCCAACGCATTGAGGAAAAAAGTCTCTCATACTGAATGAACCCCTCAATATCATATTTCGGCAGGAGACGCGATCTAGTGAGTGAAACCCATGCGGTCCAAGCTATAAAGCCATATACAAAGACCAGCACTGCCACAAAAGATGGAGCAAGCATAATCTTGGGGAGTTGCTTCTCTAAAAACTGCATATTTTCCTACTCAGCCCATCAGCGAACATGGCACATAATAACCAATATTCTGCTATGGATAGCAAGCTTGCGCTTCGTTTAGGGTTTAGCTGTCCAGAACAGGAACAGCTTAAGTTGAAGTTGATAAGTTCCGCCACCAGTCCACAATTGGACTTAGTAGCGGAACTCTATATCAAGTTTTCTTACAGGCTATTTGCAACAGCTGCAGCAAGTTGTTCGACTGCGTCTTCAGAGCTCATGTCTGAGTTAAAGTGCGCTGTAACAACGTCGGTAATTGCACCCGCCTGCGCTCCGCGAAGAGCCATGCCATGAGCATAAGAAGGCAACAGTGAACCACTCAATGAGCTTGCTGACATGTCAGCTGCTGAGATGTGCGCACAAGTGTCGAAATCACCCAAGCCCACGTCAGTGCGTGCTGGGATTGAACCCTTGTTCAAGTTGAAAACTTTCTGGAAGTTCTGGCCGACAATTAGTTCAGCCAATAGATCTTGACCTGCTTTTTTGTCGTCCCCGTCAACCGCGAACATTGCAAAGCTATCTACGTTGTAGAGATATCCTTCGCCTGGAGTTGATAGACACAAGAAATCTTCACCAGGAACTTTGCCTGCTGCCATAAACTCGCCTTTAGCCCAGTCGCCCATGATTTGGAAAGCGGCTTCGCCATTCATTACCATTGCAGTAGCAAGGTTCCAATCACGGCCGGGGTAATTTGGATCTAGATATCCAGTCATAGTGCGCATTTGATCAAATACCGCAACCATGGCGTCAGAAGTCAGAGTATCCTGGTCTAATTCAACAAAAGCCTTGTGAAAACCGTTGGCGCCGAGAATGCCTAAAGCCACAGCTTCAAAAACAGTCGCATCCTGCCAAGACTGACCACCGTGAGCCAATGGAATAATGCCAGCAGCCTGCAGTTTATCAGCAGCAGCATTGAATTCAGCCCAAGTACTAGGCATATCAATGTCATTAGCTTCAAGTACATCAGCGTTTGCCCAAATCCAGTCAACGCGGTGAACGTTAACAGGAGCGGCACACCAAGAGCCATCACACTTCATATGGCCTGCAATCGATCCAGGCAGAACGTCAGCCCAACCTTGCGCTTCAGCCACTGCTGAAATATCAGCAAGCGCGCCTTCCTCATACCACTCTTGGATAGATGGGCCTTTAAGCTGGACAGCTGTTGGAGCATTGCCTGACAGGACACGCGCTCGGAGTGCTTGCATAGCAGCGTCACCGCCACCACCAGCAACAGGCATATCAACCCATGTACCGCCATTAGCTGCGAATTCTTCTTGAAGTACAGCGACCGACTTGGCCTCTCCACCTGAAGTCCACCAGTGAAGAACCTCTGCTTGGGGCTCAGCGAACGCGACACCTGCTGTGCAAAGTGCCAGTATTGATGTTGTAATCGTTTTTTTCATTTAAAACCTCCCATAGGTCGCACCATGATTGGTACGTGGCGGCTAAAAAACGATTGCTGCTAAATGGTGCAATGCTTAATATGGTATTCAGATGAAGACTCAGGTGATTTTTTAAATGACTTATTACCGCTTGTTACATTGGCGTTACCACTTGTTACATTAGTAGACTATGTTCAACGGATACGCTGGAGCGCGCACATGTCAATTTTAAGAGTATTAGTTGTTGATGATGATGAAGATATGCGCCTCATGTTGACGCGATATCTCCAACAAAATGGTATGATGGCGATGCCAGCACAAAATGAGGAAGAGATACAAAAGCACATCAGCTCTGGTAGGATCGACTTAATCTTGTTGGATGTTATGCTTGGATCTGAGAGCGGAATTGAAATTTGCACCAACCTTCGCACGCGCGACTCTGTTCCTATTATAATGGTCTCTGCCCTATCTACAGACCAGCAAAGAATGGCTGGTTATGAAGCTGGGGCAGACGACTATATATCCAAACCATTCAACCCAGATTTGCTACTTGCAAGAATTAGAGCGGTAATATCTCGCACCCGGCGCACGGCTTCATTAACCCATCGAAAACGGCTCTCTCGGCTCGAGTTTAGTGGATGGACATATGATGGACGCCTAAAAGAAATTATTTCGCCCGAGGGGTATCAAGTTGCTCTATCACAGCGAGAAATAGATCTTTTACAAACCTTCCTAGCAAATCCTCAAATTCCTTTGACGCGCAATGAAATTGCCTCATCATTGGACGTTACGGGAAAAACAGAAGAAGCAACTGGCCGAGCAATTGATGTACTAGTTGGGCGATTGCGCACAAAGATTGAGGGTGATCCAAAACAGCCCAAAATGATTAAAACTGTGCGTGGAACAGGTTATGTTCTCGCGGCAGAAGTGATTGCTCTAGAAAGGTGATTTCTATATTCAATAGCGTACGCGTTGGTGGATTTATCTTTCTAATAGTAGCGCTCTGTTTAGGTGCAATTGGCACTGCGCTCTGGCTGCGATCTAGCCACATGTGGGAGCTACATTTAGTGCAAGCCAATCACGCCGGTCAAACACTGTTTGACTCGCTAACATCTGGTGCCTCAATTCCTGTAAAAATGAACAGCTCATTACTCTCGCAATCTAGTCAAGATTTGGCAAACCAAGGAAAATTTGAGCAAATCCAGAATATCCCCAGGCCGGCATTAACCACCAACCTTACGTTCAATGCAGACATTGTAAATCGAGTGTCGACCGGATTGAATCGGTTTGTAATTATTTCCCCCGATCTTAAGTATCCAGTGTCTGCACTAGAAATAGATGAAACAATTTCCGCACGTGAGCTGTCAGGGAAAATAACAGCGCTCATTGCAAGTTACTGCAGCGACGCCACAATGTTTATTAGCCTCGACAATTCTGCGTGGCATCAAGTTCAGGGACGAGAGATCTGGGGCTGCGAGGCCTCTCCGGTAGATAGACGCCTCTTGGCCGTATTTATAATTTTAAGCGGATTATTTCTTCTTTCTGGTTTGATATTAAATGCGTCTGCCCAATTTTCAGCATTTGCTGATCGCCTTCGCACCAGCCGTCAAATTGGTGCTTCAGAAACTTTCCGAGAAACAGGTCTGTCTGAATTAAACTCAATTGTTGAGGCAATGAACCACTACCGCGAATTGGAGAAAAAACACCTTGAAGAGCGGGCATTGGTGTTGTCGGGCGTGACACATGACTTGGGGACCCCTGCACTGAGGCTTAAATTTCGGGCCGAACTTATCGAAGACCCAGAGCTTCGGGCTAAGCTGCATAAAGATATCGACCAAATGACAGGCATATTGGAGAGTGTGCTCACTTTCACGAGAGCAGAGCTAAGCGTGGAAGAGCCTCGACAAATCTCCCTCACATCGCTTGTTCAATCCATTGTCTCTGACTTTAAAGATTTCGAGCAGCCCGTTGAGTATATTCCAAGCCAGAAGTTAAAAGTTGAGGGGGGTTCATCACTCTTTATGACAAGGAGGTCAAAAACAGAACTCTCTGATACAACTCAAATAGTTCTTAAGGCTAGACCGGTAGCATTAAGGCGAGCGGTATCTAATCTAGTTGAAAACGCTGTTAAATATGGCCGGCGTGCTAATGTTTATTTGAAGGCAGATGCAAGCTATG
>CAXQZM010000017.1:0-21416 GCA_964228455.1 Alphaproteobacteria bacterium
CATCAACACGCCAGGTATGGATGGATATGAGCTCCACATATCAGTTGTCTCAGAGTGTGATGCGTCTCTACTGGTTAACACCCCTGCAGCAAATTGGTTCTTTGACGACGACGATAACTCTGACAGTTATTTAGATCCCAAGATTGTTCTCACCGATCCATCATCTGGTAGGCTTGATATCTGGGTTGGAACTTACAACGGAGACTATTGTGATGCTGAGCTTACGCTGGAGACCTTCCTGCCTGAACAGGTAAATGCTTGTCCAAGTTATGATCAGATGGGGGTTGAACAGGCGACCTACTCAGGAGACGATTTGTACCAGCGTCGGTCTTTTACTGTAGTTGCTGGAGGGCCTGCAAACCTTCGAGATGATTGTGGAGATATCTATTCCAATCTTCAGACGGACTCTGGCACGGGGTATTTTGCTTCTCAGCCCGATTTCACAATCAATACACCAGGTATGGATGGATATGAGCTTCATATAAATGTTGTCTCTGAGTGTGACGCATCCCTCTTAATTAACACCCCATCGGCAAATTGGTATTTTGACGATGATGATAATTCTGACAGCTTTTTGGACCCTGCAATTGTATTGAATAACCCGTCCTCTGGGAGATTAGATATATGGGTTGGTACATATAACGGTGAATATTGCGATGCTGAGCTTACGCTAGAGACCTTTCTGCCCGCACAGGCAAGCGCGTGTCCAAGTTATGATCAGACTGGCGTGCAGCAGGCAACCTTTTCAGGAAATGATTTATATCAACCAAGATATTTTAAGGTCACTGCCGGTGGCCCAATTAATCTTCAGCAAGATTGTGGAAGCATTCATCGCAATTTGAAAACGGATACAGGCACAGGGTATTTTACTTCGCAGCCTGATTTTACGATCAATACACCAGGTATGGATGGATATGAGCTGCATGTCGCAGTCACATCGGATTGCGATGCCTCGCTACTAATCAATACTCCTGCTGCTAACTGGTATTTTGATGATGATGATAACACGGATAGTTATCTAGACCCTAAAATCATTCTGAAAAACCCATCATCTGGTAGGCTAGATATATGGGTTGGTACTTATGATGGGGACTACTGTGACGCAGAGCTGAGATTGGAAACCTTTTACTGAGTTTGGATGAAGGCTAGGGGCTGATATATAAGGTTTCTGGATAGGCAACTATACTAGTAGGTAGCCAACACTGTAGTTTTTCGAGGAGGAAATTATGAATGAAACATCGTTAACCGTGAGGGTTTTTCGGCTTATTGTGGCAGCACTCGTCTGCTTTTATTTCTTTTACAATTTCCATCCGAGCGTTTGGACAAGTCAATTAGGTTGGTCTTGGCGCTTTCTTACAACTTGGGGGCAGACACTATCTTTGGTGGTGGCATTGCTAATGCTGGCCCGTTCATTTGGGTATACGTCGCAATGGCCAGATGCGTTAGTTTCTGTGACGGTCGTGCTAAATATTATGATAGTTTATCTATATTGGAATACAGCTGGCGTTGACTCTGATGGGACACCTCCAGTTTGGTGGCGTCAATATTATATTCATGGTTTGGGTCCGGCTCTACAATGGTTTGACGCCTTTTTTATCTTTGGTTGTTTCCGACGACCCATAAGAATTGGTGTTGGATTGATATCTGTTATCGCGCTATACGTTTTGTGGATGGAGTTAGTGCTTGAGCCATTTACTAGTAGTCCTGTTGGCACGGCCACCAGCGGTCTCCCGTACCCATTTCTCAATGATATGACTTTCAACGCACGTATTGAGTACTACGGCGAAACAATCCTGGTCTACGGTTTTCTTGCAGCCTTTGTATGTGGTTTAATTGCGCTCCTTCTGCGTAGGTCTGTCGGTTTGGGTAAGCCGCAAAATCTTTGACTCACGAGTTAAAAAATTAGTGTACAAAAATGTGAAGCTGGCTTCTTACTGACTTTCACAAGCATCCCGATGTCGCCTTTGTTCTATGAATGGTGTCGCTAGCAGATTAAAGCCGCTTCAATATTGAGAATTAGGAGCGGCAAATGGCTGACATTAAATCAACAGCAAGAGTAGTCATTTTGGGTGGGGGTGTTGTCGGCGTTTCCGCGCTATATCATCTGGCTAAGCGAGGCTGGGGCGCAGAGTCGGTGCTTCTTGAGCGGACTGAAATGACAGCAGGCTCAACCTGGCATGCAGCTGGTTTGCTCCCGTTATTTAATGTGTCTTATGCCGTGGGCCAATTGCACCAGTATTCAGTTGAGCTCTATAAAAAACTTGAAGCTGAAACGGGCCAGGATGTTTCGTTTCACGTTAACGGTAATCTCAGGCTTGCAATGAATAAAGAACGGATGGATGAGTACCACTGGTACAGATCTACCGCCGAAACAATTGGTGTTGAGAGCCATATGCTCTCAGTTTCTGAAATCAAAAATTTATGGCCTTTAATTGAGACTAATGGCTTGGTTGGCGCGCTTTTCCATCCCACCGATGGTCACATAGCCCCCGTAGACCTGACGATGGCATTAGCGAAGGGTGCGAGAGACAATGGGGGTAGCATTCATCAGCATACCGTTGTTACCAATGTTGAGCGGGACAATAATGAATGGATCGTCTCATGGGAGAAATACAAAGATCCTGATACGAGCGGTCAAATTCGTTGTGAGCACGTGATCACCGCTTCAGGAAATTATGCTCTCGAAACCGCGCGTAAGGTTGGTCTTCAGATTCCTGCTATTCCAGTTGAGCATCAGTACATAGTGACCGACGAAGATCAGTCGTTAGTGGACTATCGCGCTTCTGGTGCATCCGAATTACCTGTTTTGAGAGAATCTGATAATTCTTGGTATCTGCGTGAAGAGCGTGGTGGGTGGATTTTAGGTCCCTATGAGTACCAAGGGGCTCCAGCGTGTTTTGCTGATGGCGTACCAAGTACTTTCGAAAAAGATTTGTTTCCTGGTGACCTTGAACGTTTAATGCCTCACGTGGAAGCCTGCATGGCCCGTGTTCCTTCATTTGAGACAGCTGGAGTAAAGGATATTGTCAATGGCCCAATCTCCTATTCCCCTGACGGTAATCCTATGGTGGGGCCCGCTTTTGGCTTACCAAACTATTGGATTTCAGAGGCACACTCTTTTGGAGTTACTGCTGCCGGGGGAGCAGGATGGCAGTTAGCTAATTGGATTATCGATGGTGAGCCTTCAGTTGATATGCTTGGGGTAGACCCGAGGCGATTTGGTGTCACCTCGAAGCACTTCGCGAAAATTAAAAATGAAGAGGCTTATGCTCACGTATTTGTAAACCACTTCCCTATGGAAGAGCGTCATGTCGGTCGAAACGCGAAGACTGTTCCATGTCACGAGCGCTTGGACAAAGTTGGCGCAGTATGGGGTGCTAGGCTCGGTTGGGAGCGGCCCAATTGGTTTGCAACTCAAGGTGAAAGTCGCGAAGATGTCTATTCTTATCGTCGCTCAAACTGGTTTGATGCGGTTGGTCGTGAAGTTAAACATATGCGCGAAGGCGTTGGTCTCATGGAGCTTTCTTCGTTCGCTAAATTTGAGATTGAGGGTCATGGAGCAAGAGCTTTTCTGGATAAGCTTGTTGCAAATGCGATTCCAAAAAAGGTTGGTTCTGTTCGTTTGTGCCATTCGTTAAATCCTTCTGGGTCAATCAGGTCTGAATATACCATTATGAAGATGCCAGATGGATATACGGGAGAGCGCTTTTATGTGGTGGGACCAGGCGCTGCGCGCTCGATTGATGTTCATTACTTAACGCAAATGATGCCCAGAGATGGCAGTGTTCATTTTCGTGATGTCACATCGCAATATGGTGTTTTTGTCTTGGCTGGTCCGGATGCACGGAAAGTGCTCGAGCAAATTGCTGATGCAGATGTGTCAAATGAAGCTTTTCCATGGCTGACTATGCAAGATATTCCAGTGGGATATGCCGACAGCGTCAGGGCACTTAGAGTTAATTTCGTAGGTTCATTGGGATGGGAGCTACATCATCCTATTGAGTACCAAAATCATCTATTCGACATACTCGTTGAGGCCGGTAAAAAATACGACATTGGCATGGTTGGCATGCGCGCTATGGACTCTATGCGGTTAGAGAAATCATATCGTCTGTGGGGCACCGACATTAACGCGGAAAACTCATTGCTGGAGGCGGGCTTCTCTCGATTTATGTCAAAGCGTAAAGAGAACTTTATTGGAAAACCAGCGCTAGATGCGCAACTCGCAGCGGGGGTCCCTAACCAGTATTGCACTCTCGAAGTTGAAATAGATCCCGCTGATCCTGCAGATTCATTTGGGAATGAGCCAATTATATTGGATGGGCAAGTGATAGGACGCGGAACTGCTGGCGGATATGGCCATCACGTTGGAAAATCATTGCTTCTTGGCTATGTAAAGACCAAACAAGCTCAGATTGGGCTTGAATGCCAGGTCCGTGTCTTAGATAGTTTGCGTCCGGCTCGTATTATTTCTGAGAGTCCATATGACCCTGAAAACGTTGCGCTCCGATCATAGTTTATAAAATATAAGTTATCAGTTTAGTTAGTTTCAAGTTGGTCAAGCGTAGCTTGTTTGGGCAGCCCCAGGCTTCTGTCTGTTGTGGGATGTACTCGGTGGGTGGTGGTTCACGAGTGATTATTGCAAGTGGCAAAACTGAACACTTCAAGTTTGCAGGACCAACATAAGCGATATATAGACTAGATCCATGAGGATCACTTCAATTTCTATCTACGCTGCTGATTTGCCTATGAAGGAAGGCGCATATTCATGGGCGAAGCAATCATTTGCCGCCTTTGACACAACAATAGTGCGCGTCGAGACGGACGAGGGTATCGTTGGTGTTGCGGAGGCTTGTCCACTTGGTCCTAGTTATCTCCCTGGATACGCTGAAGGTGTTCGCGCGGGTATTGGTGTGCTTGCACCCCAGCTAATCGGGCAAGATCCAACGAATTTATCAGCATTAAATGCTTTTATGGATTTGCGGTTAAAAGGTCATCCTTACATGAAATCTGCGCTTGATATCGCGGCTTATGACATCAAGTGTAAAGATCTCGGGTTGCCTGTGTATGATCTTTTGGGAGGAATTAGTCAAGATAAGGTACGTTTGTTTAAAGTTGTTTCACGTGATGATCCTGGGATAATGGCAGAACGTATAACGGCCTACCAAGAGCAAGGTTTCACGCAGTTTCAAATGAAAGTTGGTGCGGGTGCCGATACGGACATAAAGCGCATCGAGGCAGTTCTGGCTGCAAAAAAAGCAGGTAATGTAGTCGCCGCAGACGCTAACTGTGGTTGGTCACAGCACGAAGGGATTCGTGTGGCTAACGCTGTGCGAGATTATGACCTTTACCTTGAACAACCATGCACCACTTATGATCAGTGCCTCGCAGTTCGAGAAAAGGCTTTCCACCCCATGATTCTAGATGAGTGCATGGTAGATGTGCCTGCTTTGCTGCGTGCTATTCAAGATCGCGCTTGCGAGGGAGTAAACATTAAAATCGGCCGATACGGTGGGCTGACCAAAGCATCTCTTATAAGGGATTTGTGTCTTGAGGCTGGTCTATTTATGACCATTGAAGATACATGGGGCGGCGATATTGGTGATGCAGCTATTGCGCACTTAGCACACACCGTCTCTAGTGACATGCATTTTCAATCTAGCGCATTTCATGAGTATACAACGACACGCCACGCGGGCGGTGCACCTGTTATTGAAGGTGGTTTTATGCGCGCGAATGGCAAGCCTGGCTTGGGGTTAGATGTCGACTGGCAAGCACTAGGAGAGCCTCTGGCAACTTTTGCGTAAAAGCAAAATATTCCTCTTTTGCGGGAAGATCCTTTTTTTAAATCCGACTAACTGATTTGTGAACGATACTTTTCGCTAGAGGCTTTAACTGTGACACCAATCTGGAAGCCAATTACCATGCTCTTTTATTAACATATCTGTCATCTCCCAGATTTGGTCTAAATCAAGTTCAGCTGCGGTGTGCGGATCTAGCGCTGCAGCATGATAAATATGGTCTTTGTTCTCAGTAATAAGTGCTTCAACTACCATTTGTTGAACGTTTATTTGCGTTTGCATTAGCCCTGCTAAATGAGGAGGAAGTTTACCGAAGTGCTGAGGCTGTAAGCCGTTAGCGTCTACAAGCGTAGCGATTTCTACGGCGCAACCTGGCGGTAAATTTGTGATGTAACCATTATTGGAGAAATTACCATAAATAAGGGATGGATTGCCCGTCCAAACGGAATTTATGATTGAACTTGCGTATTCCTTAGAGGGGCGCACTTCTATTTTCTCACTGCTTCTTAAGACGTCCGCCTGTGTTTTCCATTCCTCAACTTGCTCAATGCACCGGGTTGGATACTCGTCTAATGGAATTTGAAATTTGTCAATTAAGTCGGGTCTATCGCCTTTGATGAACCATGGAACATACTCTGCGAAGTGCTCTGACGACTCAGTTACAAAGTAGCCAAAACGCTTCATTATTTCATAGCGAACTAGATTTGGGCAGCGTGGGTTTGCGCTTAGAGGGTTTGGAAGCTTGCCAGCATTGTAGCCATCCATTAGTTTCGGATAGAGATCGCGGTAACCTCCATCATCCAGCTTTTCCAAAAGTTCAGTATAGAAGGCCACGTGGTTTATACCTGCGCATTTGTAGCGAATACGATCACTGGGTATATTTAGATCGATTGCTAATTCCTGAATTGTACCCTGGACAGAGTGGCATAATCCAACTTGTTTAACTTGAGGAAATTTCTCGCTGATTGCCCAAGTATTTATGGCCATTGGGTTCACATATTGGAGCATTATTGCATCTGGACATAGCTCAATGATATCTTCGCATAACTTCCATAGATGTGGAACGGTTCTCAGCCCTCGCATGATGCCGCCTATTCCAAGTGTATCTGCTATGGTTTGTCTTAAACTAAATTTTTTTGGGATTTCAAAGTCAGTGACCGTGCAAGGTTCGTAACCGCCAATTTGAAATGCAACAATAATAAAGTCTGCACCTGAAATAGCTTCGCGTTGATTTAAGTGGGTAGATACAGTAGCCGGTCTGTCGAGAGATCGGATAAGTTTTCGGGCAACTAGTGCACTCTCATCAAGACGATCCTGATCAATATCCATTAAAGATATATGAGCGCTCTCTAAAGCAGAGTGCAGCAGGCAGTCTCCAATTAAATTTTTCATGAAAACTGTTGAACCTGCGCCAATAAACGCAATGCGAGGTCCTGCCATATATTTCTCCAAACATTTTGAATTATGTATTCAAACTTGATCAACTAATTGTAACTTGCAAAGTTATAATTGGGTGTTAATGCCCGAGATTAGTAAATATAAATTAGCATTGAAAGCTGAAATTCAGCCTTGTTTCTCAGTAGCGTGCTGTCTAAGGTTTTCGAGTTCGGTGCTCCGTTTCCACAAAGTGGAGGGGCTTAATAGGGAACGCAGGCAGTATTGGCCCTATAGGGAATGCTGCACTGCGGCTGTCCCCGCAACTGTGCATGGGGAGGTTTGGATACAGCGCCACTGGCATTCGGCTGGGAAGGACATCCAAACCATCGATCCATGCAGCCAGGAGACCTGCCGGCATAATGCTTACCTCAACCCTGACGGTGGATCAGGCTGGCGAAAGGACCTCCTATGTTGACCGTGCAGTCAGCGACAATTGGATACGGTAGAACTGTTGTTGCTCGAGATATAAACATGTCTGTTGTTTCCGGTGAGGTAGTTGCTGTCCTGGGTACAAATGGCTCTGGGAAATCGACATTGGTAAGAACACTTCTTGGCCTTCAATCGTTGCTTTCGGGAGAGGTTGGTTGGAACCGTGACGAGCATAGTCCGGTCGCATATCTATCCCAGCTGGATGAGTTTGATCGGCACTTCCCAATGGATGTCACTACACTGGTTTCTTCAGGTTCTTGGGGGCAGAAACGAAGAGGTCTTGGTGCGAGTTCAAGAGTAGAATCGGCCCTAGCCAAAGTCGACATGCTCAAGTTTTCGAAGACGCCAATTCATCAGCTGTCAGGGGGTCAGTTGCAAAGAGCTCGATTTGCCAGAGCAATGGTTCAGGACTCAGACTTTATTATTTTAGACGAGCCCTTTTCAGCGGTCGATCAGCGGCGCGAGGAGCAGTTTATGAACCTGATTAACTCTTGGGCTCATGAAGGCCGGGCAGTGCTAATGATCATGCATGACTTATCGGCAGCTCTTCGCTTATGTTCGAGAGCTCTTCTATTGGGTGAAGGTGGTGGCGATTTTGGGAAGACCTCAGAGATTTTATCCTCTGAAAGGCTTGTGGCTAGGGGTTATATGAGTCAAACTCAGGTTGATGTTATGCACGAGGCGGCGCATGGTTGAGTGGATCATTGAACAGCTATCTTATCCCTTTGTGCGCAAGGGTTTGTTAGCAGGAATATTCTTAGCTGCTGCATTTGCACCGCTATCACCTTTTGTTATTCAACGTCGTCTATCTTTAGCTGGTGATGCGCTGGCCCACGGAACCTTGCCTGGCGTTTTTATAGCGTTTTCCTTGTTTGGACTGGGATCCTTCACCCTAGCTATTGGCGGGTATATTGCCACTTTGTTGATTGTCGCTATCGCCGCAGCTCTCAGTTGGCGTTCCATTATCAAGTCTGATGCACTTCTTGGGGCGACTTACATTATCTTTTTTTCAATTGGTGGAGTGATGGTTTCTTCTGGTTCCACTTCACTCAATTTACAGGAGTTTTTGATAGGTACGCCCTTGGGGATTCGTGATGAAATGCTGTTATTAACGGGCGCTATGGCGTTAGTAAGTGTTGTCACAATGTTTATCATATATAGACCCTTGGCACTTCAAACTCAGGATCCAGCATTTTTCGCTAGCTTGTATCGAAATGGATGGTGGGTGACTCAGGGTTTCATGGTTCTTTTTGTGTTGGTGTTAATTACGTCAGTGAATGCTTTTGGGACTCTACTCTCAATTTCGTTCGCTATTTTACCCGCGCTTGCAGCTCGAGCGTGGGCGAACTCAATGGTTTCCATTATGTTTGCGAGCTTCATTTTTGGAGTTTTGGCGTGTGTTGGTGGAATGGTCTTAACTCTACATATTGAGTATGCGCCAACAGGACCCACCATGGTTTTATTTGCTGGTGCCATCTGGTTAGTATCATACTTACTCGGTCCCTTTGGATTGCGTTTTACGCTCAACAGTTCCTCTTAAAAGAATTATCCAAATGTAACTTGAAAAGTTTCATTTAAATGCTATCCTCAGTTTTAGCACAAAAAAGGAAAAAATCAGTGACAAAATTGCTTTCTTCATCCGCAATTGCGTTGGCTTTCGTAGCCAGTCCCAATGCTGCATTAGCAGATCTAAAGGTAGTTGCGAGTTTCTCGATTCTTGGTGATATTGTAGAGCATATTGGTGGTGACTCCGTGGCAGTAACCACTCTCGTAGGGGCAGACCAGGACGCTCATATTTATATCCCGAATGTATCCGATGCTCGCTCAGTTGCTCGTGCAGATGTAGTCTTTTTAAACGGCCTTGGCTTCGAGACATGGGCCGATGACTTAGTCGCCGGGTCTGGAACATCAGCCACTGTTGTCTCCGTTGCGGAGGATTTGCCACTCGAGCTGCATGGTGACGATCATGATGACCATGACGATCATGATGACCACGAAGATCATGACGATCATGATGACCATGACGATCATGATGACCATGACGATCATGATGACCACGAAGATCACCAAGAGATGGATCCGCATGCGCACCATGATCATGGTGGCCTTGACCCACATGCTTGGGGAGCAATGATAAATGCAATCGCATATGCTGATACGATTCGTGCTGCGCTTTCTTTCGCAGATCCGGAGAATAGTGAGAAATACGACGAAAATTATGGTGCCTTTGCGTCAGCTGGCCTCGCTTTACGTGATGGATTTGCTGAGCGTATCTCGGCGCTCTCTGCACCAGGTACTGTTGTGACGTCGCATGATGCCTTTGGCTATATGGCTGAGGAGACGGGCATAACATTTTTAGCACCACTCGGTCTAAATTCCGCATCAGCAGCATCAGCTAGCCAGGTGAGAGACTTGATTGAGCAGTTGCATGGCCTCCCCAACGCGGCCTTGTTTGTAGAGAATATTACTAACTCTGCTCTCATAGACCAAATCTCGGCTGAGACCGGAGCGGTGGTAAGTACTGAATTACTTTATTCAGATGCCTTGTCAGGATCAGAGGGTCCAGCGTCAACATACCTAGAGTGGTATGGCCATAACCTAGAATCTATATTGAGCTCGCTAGAAGGTAACTAAGCACTTTCTTTATTGAATAGGGGCTGCTAGGCGCAGCCCCTCTCTTGGGACCGATGTTGGCTCCATGTAACTGGAGCCCTTCATGGCAGATTTTTCAACCCTTGGCCTTTCAGCAACTATGCTGAAGTCGCTGAGACGTCTCGACTTTTCAAATCCCACACCCATTCAAAGCGAAGCTATACCGCATGCGGTTGAGGGCAAAGATGTATTAGGCACCGCTCAGACTGGGACCGGGAAAACTGCCGCCTTTGGTCTTCCTTTGATTGATCATATTGCTCATGATCCGAAGGGGCGACAGGCTCTTGTCCTTACACCCACTAGGGAATTAGCTACACAGGTACAAAAAGCGATTGAGAGTTTCATTGATAAGGGGCAAAAAATTCGAACTGCTTTATTGATTGGAGGTGAGCCCTACTTCCGACAGCTTCAAGCATTATCGAAAAACCCTGCAATTATTATAGCTACACCTGGGCGTTTAAATGATCATTTGGATCAAGGTAGTGTCGATTTAGGCAAGGTTTCTTATCTTGTTCTTGATGAGACGGACAGAATGCTCGACATGGGCTTTTCTGTTCAAATTGACCGCGTACTGGAGTCAGTTCCAAGTAATCGCCAAACTCTACTATTTTCTGCTACTTTGCCGCCTAAGATTGAAGGCTTAGCTAAAACTTATTTAACTGACCCTGTTCGTGTATCAATGGGTAGTCAGTCAGAACCGGCCAAGGACGTTGAGCAAAAAACACTTTTTCTTAGTCAGGGAGAAAAGCTCGACGGTTTGGTTAAAATTCTCAATGAAAACGAGGGAAGTGCTATAGTTTTTGTGCGAACTAAATATGGCACAGAGCGTATGGCTAAGTCTTTAGTCAATCAAGGCTTTAAGGCAGAGGCGCTTCACGGTGACTTAAGGCAGCGAAAGAGAGATAACGTTACAAGGGCATTTCGGTCTTCTAAATTCCGCGTCTTAGTAGCTACTGATGTAGCAGCGAGGGGTTTAGACATTCCCCACATTGCGCTCGTGATTAATCATGACTTACCGCAGGTTGCTGAAGATTATGTTCATCGTATCGGGCGCACCGCCCGAGCTGGAGCGAAGGGTCTTGCGTTTAGCTTTGTCAGCCCTGCTGAGAAGAATCTTTGGTCAGCTATCACTCGGTTGTTAAATCCCAAAACTTCAAGAGCTGAACGGGATGAAGATCGCCCTCAGTCAAGACGTAGAGGCGGGTTTAAGGACCGTTGGAGATCGAAGAATAGAGATCAAATTAGGTCTAAAGATTCAGACCAAAGAGAGCACAAGGCTAGAGGAAAACCAAAGCGCACTGCTAGTGATAAATCGCGTAGAGCAAAACAAAAGGGTAAGGCTTGGAACCCGTTAGAGATGGATAAAGCTCCAGAGGCTCCCAAAGGCAAGAAACCTAAAAAGAACAAAAAACCTTATTCTTCTGAGAAGGATAAGGGTCAAAGTTCAAAGCCTAAGCAGAGAGCTCGTGACTCAGCTGCTAAAAAAAACAAAGGTAAGCCAAACTGGGCCGGTAAAGGTAAATCTCCTCGGGCTGAGTAAGGATTTTTCTTTTCCTGGAAGAAATGAGGTCTTTGTTCTTACCAGACATTCCTGCAATAGCTCAAATTATCTCCCAGATCGGCTAGTGGGCTAGTAATCGTTCCATTGCGCCTGGTTTATCCGCCTCTGATAATTCTGCTACGAGCGTCTCAGATGCGCGATTCATTCCTAACACTGCGACAGTAGCTCCCGCTCTGCGATATTTCAGAATGGCTTTGTCCAGAGCGTTGACTGCCGTTACGTCCCAGATATGGGCCTCTCTAACATCTATTGTGACCTTACTGGGTGCATTATTGAAGGCAAATGCTGCATTAAAGCGTTCAACTGTGGCGAAGAACAATTGCCCGGTTACTCGATAAGTTCTGTGGTCTCCTTCATCTTCTCTTACAGTGTCAAAAGTACTGGCAATTTTCCAAGCAAAGAAGATACCTGAAAATAGTACTCCCGTAAAAACCCCAATCGCTAAGTTCTCCGTACCGACAGTAGCTATCACAGTCGATATCATAACAAAGGAAGTTGTTCGTGGGTGGGTTTTAAGGTTATTTATTGAATCCCAAGAAAATGTTGAGATAGATACCATGATCATGACCGCCACCAAGGCCGCCATAGGAATCATGGACACCCATTCCCCTAAGAATACCACTAAGATCAGTAAAAAGATTCCAGCTGAAAAACACGATAAACGTCCCCGGCCCCCTGATTTAACATTTATGATAGACTGACCAATCATCGCGCATCCGGCCATGCCCCCAAAAAAACCTGTGACTAAGTTAGCAGCGCCTTGACCCATACATTCGCGATTGCGCTCCGTTAAGGTTTCGGTGGCATCTTCAACAATTGTTGCAGTCATTAGACTTTCCAATAGCCCGACAACGGCAATGGCAACAGAGACCGGTAACACGATCAAGAGTGTGTCAAAGGTCCAAGGAATATCTGGCAATAGAAAAAAAGGTAAGCCATTTGGCAGCTGACCCTCATCACCCACTGTCCAAAAGTCTCTAGTGCCCGGAATTATTAGAGTAATCATGGTGAGAACCAGAATGGTTACCAAAGGTGAAGGAATAGATTTTGAAATGAGAGGCCAGCCGTAGATAATTACCAAGCCGCTAAGTATAAGGGCAAATGTAATCCATGTAACTCCATAGCCATGTTCTAAGGCGCCCGTCACCGCATGAAGTTGAGCAAGAAAAATCAAGATAGCAAGCGCGTTTACAAAGCCAGTTATCACAGAGCGAGAAACAAACCGCATAAGTGATCCTAACCTTAGCCACCCTGCAATTACTTGGAATATCCCTCCCAAGATAGTGGCGGCAAATATAAGATTTAATGCTTCTTCTTGGCTAATTCCTTCAATTCCTGTGATCTGTTTGAATAGAACAGCAATAGCTGCAGTTGCAGCTGAGATCATTGCGGGACGGCCACCAAAAATCGAGGTAATGACTGCAATTGAGAATGATGCATAGAGCCCAACTTGTGGGGCAACTCCTGCAATTATTGAAAAGGCAATGGCTTCAGGAATGAGAGCAAGCGCGACGACTAAGCCAGCAACTAAGTCCCTCGGGGTATTTGAAAACCAACCTTGCTTAATATTGCTATAATTAGTCTGGGCTATTGATTGTAACGCTGCGAACATGGCAAGGCCATGGTTACTTTGTTTAGTACTTACCACCCCTTAAATATGCAGAGCAGCAATGCATTTCTCAATTTTGGTTTCAAGCTATTGGACGGTTTTTAGGTTTTAAGTCGACCGGTCTATCGGGATAAATACTTGGGCCGCCGAAATCTGCTCCTTTAGTGTTCGCGAAAGATTGCGATAATTCGACGCTTGGACTGAATGAAAACCTACTATTCCAAGCCCATGATTTTGAATTATTTTTGATTGCAATGCTTTGGAGGCAGCTTCAAAACTTGCTCTCCATGATAACTCAAGATTTGTGCCTGTGTCAGCAGGAATGCATAGCGGGGGCGCAGGTATTATGTCCGTATGGCCAATGATTTCGCAAGTTTGCGCTAGTTTTGGATATGCGCGAAGCAGAAATTCGTAGCCAAGATAATCAACTGCAGCGATGTCTATTGTACCGCTCAGGAGTGCTTGCGCACTTGCCTCATGCGCACCTGTGAGGACCACATTAAACGGGTTTTTCTTCGTTTTATGGAACCACCATTTAGCTAGCGCCATATGCCCTGATACCGATTGAGGATAATTGACGCCCACTGAAAGCGATCGGAGCGAAGCATCGCGCACGTCCTGTCGACGTAATATCAAGCTCTTATAATAACCATTTGGGAGTTTCGAATGCGCAAATATTGGGACAGTTATCGGCATAAAACGATTGGGATTAACTGCCACATCACCTCCACAGGTCCATGCGAGGTCATAGTTTCCAGCATTCACTAACTCAGTTAAATTGCCCGAATAGAATTCGATGGCCCCACGGATAGGTAAATAATTGCAAACCTCACGCCAAAAGCGCTGCCAGGTCAATGATTGCTCTGCATATTCATACCAATTCAAAGCTAAGATGCTCATAGGTATAGTATTGCATTAATTTTTATGATTGCGAAAGTCTGATATCACGCTAAACAAAACGGGCTTAGACTGCGTTGACCGCCCACCGTCGGTGTTGTTTCCCGAGGACGTGGTAGGATCGCGGCGACGAACTAGGTAACACAATTATATTAGCTCTGGGACCTAGGAGCTATTTTCATAGGAGGCTCTATGAGACTTAGTTGTTGGCCTACTTTGCTGGTGGCAGCGAGTATTCATGTACTTTTTTTCAGTCTAACGCTCTATTGGGCACGGCTGCCTTGGCCTTTACTTGTAATTTTAGGTGGTATTACTGTCGCTTGGCATTCATCCCTTGAGCATGAGGTTATCCATGGGCACCCATTCGCTAGAAAATGGATTAACCGGCTTCTCGTACCTATTCCAATGATCCTTTGGTTACCTTATGAATCATATGCGAAAAGTCACCATAAACATCACTGCGACCATACACTTACAGATCCATTTGAAGACCCCGAATCATTTTATTTCCCGAAGAATGGTTGGAAAAAATTGGCAGCTTGGCAAAAGCAAGCCTTAACGGCATCAAATACGCTTATTGGAAGACTAACTATAGGTGTAGTATTGGTCATATTTGGTACTTTGAGAAGTGAACTTAATGGCTTTTTGTCAGGCGCGCGGCGAGTATGGTTCTATCATGGACTGAAATTACTCGGGCTTAGCGCTTATTTGCTACTAGTTTGTGCTATGCCCCTCTGGGTTTATTTTCTATCTTTTGTATTTCCTGGAACTAGTGTTTTGATGCTTAGATCTTTTCTAGAACATCAGTACGCACAGAATCCCAAGCAGAGAACGGCGATTGTGGATGCATCGTGGTTTTGGCGGTTAATTTTTCTCAACAATTGCTATCACTCTGTCCATCATGAACATCCGGCTCTGCCTTGGTACAAATTACGTCAAGAATACTTGTTGAATGCCAAAACTTATTGCGATCTCAATAACGGCTATATTCATAACGGGTATTTCAATATCATGAGCGAATTCGCGCTGAAGCCGAAAGAAAAAGTCCAGCATCCTCAACGTTGACATATTTGTGAGTAGAGGGCGAGTTGCCGCGAGGGAAAAGAGATTTACTTCTAGCAGCACACATAAGGAGTTAATTATGGCGCGTTCCCCAATTGTTGTTGATCGACGTTACGTCTTAGGTACCTCCGCCGCACTTGTGGGAGCTGCCTTCATACCTTCCGTAGCTCAAGCCCAGCGAGGTTCTGAGCCATCTGGACAGTTGGCAGCCTTGGAGCTTGATGACAATAACGCGGTTGACGTTCAGGTTTTACAGCCTGGCGAGATGATTGTGGTTGCCACCGCAGGAACATATTATGGTATTCTTCGCCGGACCATCGAGCAAATTGAAGCTGCACAGGGAACCGATGCAGTTAGGGTGCCGGTAAAAGATGGTGATCGTGTAAAAGATGAAAACTACCTTGTAGCCGACTTAGCGTGTCCACATCGGGGCTGCCAAGTAGGCTACACCAACAAGCCAGATATGCCGTTTTTATGCCCGTGTCATCGCAGTAGTTTTGATGCTTCTGGTCGCGTATTAGGCGGAGCTTCGCGTTCAAACTTAGCAATACCTAACTATGAGATTAATGGCTCAGTTGTAGTTTTCAGCTGAACCAAATTCTTTTTAGAGTAGTATCACGGTCTATAAAGACATGCTTGAGCGCCCCTGCAACATGAAGACACACAAGGGCCAGCAATGCCCACTTTAGGTTAACGTGAAACTGATACCAGAATACGTCGCTATTTTGAGCAGTAACCCAAGTCGGAAGTGCCCCAGTCTCGGCAAATTCTCCCGCGCTTACCATCATCCAGCCACTTGTCGGATATATGAATAGCACAGCATACAGCGCCCAGTGTACAACCTGTGATAGCCGAACTTCCCACTTCTTGTGTGACTCAAGTGGTTTTGGTGAATTGGAGCTAAGCTTGAGGAAGATACGAGCTATCGCAAGCCCCAGAATAATCTTACCTATAATTTCATGAGGTGCTTGCTGCACCCATTCCACTCCACTGGTGTACAGCAAGCCACCGAAAATCTGAATGAGCAAGAGAAGAACAATGACCCAATGAAGAGCTTTTGATACTAGGCCATAGGATTGATTAGTATTCAGCCACGCCATCTATTCTATTTAACGCCAAGGTAACAGTTTCGATAGCCCCCAAAGTGCTAATCCTAGAGCCAACCCCCAAAATGCACTGCCTAATTCCCAAAAGCTCACGTTAGACTGCGCAACCAGAAAAGTTATCAAGGCAGGTAAGCGAAGAGATTGGTCAGACATAGCCGCGCCTAAAGCTCGCGCTAAAGCGCCACACAAGCCAACAGCGGCCACTGTAATGATAAAACCGCTCGGTAGATTGGCAAATAGAGTTACCAACCAGCCAGCGCATAATGCAATTACCAAATAGCAAAATCCAAGTGATGGGCCAACTGTCCAGCGTAATGACTTAACTGGATGAGTTTCCGGCCCAGTGCACATTGCTGCCGTTACTGCTGCTAAGTTTTGGCCACTTGATCCAAAAAATGCGGTGATCATTGATGTAAGTCCAGTTAATCCTAAGGTGCTGCGGGTATCCGTGTCGTAACCGTCGGCTCTTAGGACGGCTAGCCCTGGTAAGTTCTGACCTGCCATCGTCACCAAGTAAAGTGGCAAGCCAATTGAAACGGCAACTTGCCAGTCGAGCACTGGTCTCACCCAAATCAGTTGTGATGGCACAAAGGCGGGTATTGGCCCGGACAGGCCCAGCGCAAAAGATAAGATTAAACCCAATACTAAACTGCTTAGTGTTGCCCAAGCAGGAGACCAGAGTTGGATCAGAAAGAATAACACGATCATAGGAATACTGAGCTTAGGAAATTCAGAAATTTCTGGGAAAACCCGAATTACAAACCCGAATAAAATCCCCGCGAGCAAAGCATTAGCTAGTGGGATAGGGATGGCTGAAACTAAATTGCGGAGTTGCTTAGCAAAACCAGTGATAAGCAATAGGAAACCGCAGAAAAAGAATGCGCCAATCGCGGCGTTTAAACTTACATCAGTTGTAACTGACAGTAGTGCCATTGCTGGTGCAGACCATGCAATGGTGATTGGCTGACGCTGAAGCCAGGCTAATACCGACGCATTGAATGAGATAGCTAAACACATTGCGGTTAGCCACGAAATAGTTTGCAAGTGTGTTGCGTTCAAAGCTTCTGCAGCTGACAAGATCAGCGCAACGGTTCCGCCAAATCCAACCAAAGACGCCAACAGTGCAGAGATAAAAATTGATGGACGGTACCCGTGAAAAAACCCCATACTATTCCTGCTCTAGTGAGTGTATAAATCTTGTTTGACGCACTTTAAGTGCAATAGGCTTTAGATCTGTTTCGCTATAATCAAAGCGCTATTATGGAGCGAGCAATTTATACTATTTGAGCGCTGTTATAAAGTCTTTTACTGCCTGCCCGTAGCCTGATGAGAGGGCATGCGCTGTTAAGCCGTGACCGATTGAAACTTCTGCAAGGTGAGGAATTGCAGACTTCAATGCAGGTAAATTGTCCGCAGTCAAATCATGTCCAGCATTAACGCCAAGAGGTGGGCGACTTCTAGTTAAATTTAGCCCAATAGTTGCTGCAACCTGTCCAGTTTCTGCTAATTTATCTAGCTCTTTCATAGCTTGTGACGGATCGCTATGACTAGCACCATAAGGTCCTGTATAGAGCTCAACACGGTCAGCGCCAACTTCCCAAGCAGCAATTGGCGCTGTGGGGTCAGCTTCAATGAACAATGCACTGCGAGAGCCATTTTCACGCACTTGTCGCAGAGCATTAGATAATAAATTTGCATTGCTTTCGATATCCCAACCATGATCCGAAGTCGATTGAGATGGGTCGTCAGGCACAAAGGTGACCTGATGTGGTTTGTACTCGAGAGCAAGGTCAAGAAAGTTCGAATCTGGGTAGCCCTCAATATTGAACTCCGCATTTTCAAACTCCGCAACTAGTGCTTTAAGTGGGGCGAGATCTGAGCGCTTTATGTGCCGTTCGTCAGGGCGAGGATGTACAGTTAGTCCCGAAGCGCCAGCGCTCAGAGCCAGGCGGCCTATTTCTAATACTGATGGCCATCCGACATCACGACGGTTCCTTAAAAACGCGACGGCATTCAAGTTTACGGACAACGCTGTTTCAGGATTGGTCATCGTTTTATATTAGCTCTGCATTTCACTCATGATAACCCCCGCAAGCAATGAAGGCAGTGTTTTTATATTCTGGCTTGCCATACAAATAGTGAGAGCCTTTCGTCGTTTTTACTGTTCCCCCAGCAGCTCTTAATATTGCATCGCCAGCTGCGGTGTCCCACTCCATCGTTGGCCCAAAGCGAGGATAAACATCTGCTTCTCCAGCAGCCAGAAGGCAAAATTTCAGAGAAGACCCTATTGCACGTGTTTGTTTTATATTGCGAGCACTGAGCCATGCATTTGTATCGTTGTCTCGATGAGAAACTGACGCAACCGCTACGGGTCCAGTATTAGGGGTTTCACGAACTGAAATCTTCCGTTCTCCGCCGGAATCAATGGTGTAAGCAGTTTCAGAATGTCCAAAAAATAAGCGGTTTAGTGCTGGTGCATATACCACCCCAAGAACTGGCATAGAGTGCCGGATTAAGGCAATATTTACTGTAAATGCTCCCTGGCTATCCGTCTTCAGAAATTCTTTTGTGCCATCAAGCGGATCTACTAACCAAAACAGTGTTGAGGGCTTAACCTTATGGCTAGCAGAGTTTTCTTCTGAAATAATTGGAATTTCTGGATCCAAGCTTTGCAGCACTGGTATAATTATCGCCTCAGCTGCTTGATCAGCTTCTGTTACGGGACTGCCATCGGCTTTGTGCTGAGCAGAGGCGCCACGCGTATGTACTTCCATTATTTTTGAGCCCGCGTTTTTTGCGGCCGTAATTAGCGCAGGCAATACCGAATCAAAATTCACGATGAATTCCTAATTGATAAAAAAGCAAGATGCGTGAAATCTATCCGCCATACTTACTAGTTAGTTTGAATTTCTCTCAAATGGCAATAAATTTGGCCGATAGCGATTGTTATCCAAGAGACGATAGGAGCGAAAACAAACGCTGTAATGACATCATAGAGCGCAAGTAGTCCACCTGCTAAAACGGTCAATAACCCTGCTATGACGCCCGCAATGGTACTCAAAATAACGAAAAAAACTACCAAGACAATAAAAATACCAACAATCTTCAGTCGGTACCCCGCTGTTAGCGATATAGCTCGTGATACTGCGCCCCATCTTAAGTCTTCCGCAACGATCACACCATAGATTGGTATAAAAAAAGCCACAAATACAAAGGACAAAAGCAAACTAAATCCAACAACTAGTAGTAATCTTTCCAACATCATCTGAAGTGTTGCGGCATCAAAAAGTTTGATCAGTTCGGATGTTAAGAGTCCCATAGCGGCTGGGTCGTTAGATGCCTGGAGCAGCTGTGTCCCGAGATCACCCAGTTCGGTGAGTTCTGGAACGAGGTCAGCAAATAATGCCGAGCCTGTGACTAAAATTACAAGCACTGCAAGAAATGATGTAATTAACTGGTAGGAAAGTAAGGCTATGTACCGCGGCAAGAAGTTTTTGGTAACAATTTCCCAACTCGGGAGTTGATCATTAACAATGGCGAATGATGCTGATAGCGCAAACAGAGTGCTCAAGATGGATACAAACACAGAGAGTGCCAATGATGCTGAAAAGCCAAACATGGGAAGGACAAATGCACTAATAGCGCTTAAGAACCCAGGAATAACCACAAACCAAAGCCACGAACGTGGAATGAAACTTAGACTGCTAAAAACTATCGGTGCTATAGGTAGTATGGGTTTCTGCATGGAATTTCCTTATTCATGGCGACACAAGCGTTCGGATGATGCGCTGAAAAAGCCTCAGTGGCAACCCATTTAGGGTTACGTCAACAGCGCTCTTCAGCTATTTATCTCGAATGACCATTTGGAATTTGGGCTCCATAAATGTGGACCATGTGTATAAAGTTGCTAAATTCGTTGAGCCTGGGGAAACTCTTACGGCTAGCGCTTATGAATGGGGGTTAGGCGGCAAGGGACTGAACCAGTCTGTGGCAGCCCTGCGTTCGAAAGCAGATGTTCGCCATCTGGGGGCTATAGGCCGAGGTGATAAGGCAACTATGCTCGCTTTGCAGAAGCTTGGATTTAATAAGCCGTGGCAAGTTGATGAGGCGACCGGTCATGCGATCATTCAGGTGAATAAATCTGGCGAGAACTCTATAGTTATAGCTCCGGGCGCAAATCGAGCCTTGGTTCCCGCGGATATAGAGTCGGCTCTATCCGAGGCTAAACCTGGTGACTGGTTTTTGCTGCAGAATGAAACAAATGGCGCGTTAGATGCGATAAAATTTGCAAAGAAAAAGGGCCTAAAAACCTGTTATGCTGCCGCCCCATTTGAACCACAGGTAGTTGCTGCCCTAATCGAATATGTGGATTTGCTTAGTGTGAACGAAATTGAGTTATCTCAGCTTGAAGCCGCCATGGAGGTACCCAGGGTAGCAAAGTTGGTAACGCTTGGGTCTAGAGGAGCATACTACGAAAATGAATCCGGAACGCGATCATGGGTGTCCGCTTTTCCAATAACGCCGATAGATACTACAGGCGCGGGCGACACATTTCTTGGGGCGTTTTTAGCTCATCTAGACTCTGGAGAAACGCTAGCTAATTGCTTGCACTGGGCATCTGCAGCTGCTGCTTTGCAAGTAACTCGCTTGGGGGCGGCGCCAGTTATACCAACCTATGACGAAATAAGTCACTTTATTGGGAGCGAGAAGAAATGACAGAAAAGATTATTATCGACACTGATCCTGGCATCGATGATGCAATGGCGATTCTTTATGCCGCGCAGGCTCCGGAGATTGATTTGGTAGGCCTAACCTCGATTTTTGGCAACGTCACGGTCTCGCAGGCCACTAGGAATGCTTTG
>CAXQZM010000018.1:0-4699 GCA_964228455.1 Alphaproteobacteria bacterium
TGTTTATCAGGGTTGCCCTCAAAACTTGCTAGGAATGGAACCAAAACCATTCGACGACGTATAGCACTGTCGACCGAGGACAGACTTGGCTGCGTATTACCAAAGATGATCAATGTAAGCTGTGGTTTAAAATCAAAGAAGTCTTGCCGCATGAGACGCGCTGATATTGTGTCGCCGCCTGTTAGGTCTTTAATCACAGCTTCATTCCATCGCTTGCCGGCGGGGATTTCAGAAGAGGTGACCAAACGTGCGCCCTTCAGTCCAGCCAATTCCGTTGGATGATCTGCATGGGCTTTATCTACAAATGTTGAAATCGCAGCTTTACGAGAATAATCGCCCATGATCCCTTGTAGCTGTTCTACAAACTTACTTTTGCCGTTCGCACCACTTCCATAAAAGAAAAACACCTTCTCTTCCTTGGTAGACCCCGTTAGCGCATAGCCTGCTAGTCGTTGTAGGAAGTCTGGACAAACTTTGATTTCATCCATGAACTGCATGAAGCGAGTGGGGGTACCAGGTTCAGGTGCTACGGTTGTCTGCATAGTAATCATGTCTTCACGTAGCGCTGGGCGCATTTTGCCCGAACGCAAATCAACTGTTCCGCCTGGGGTTCCCAGTAGCATGAGATCGTTGTCGAAAGATTCAGGTATCGCGTAAGACAATGGATTGGAACGAGCCAGGCGTTCAACAGCTGACACGGTAGGAGCTGATCTTAGATTTTGTGCATTCCTTTTTTTGGATGGCGTTTTCTGCCGAAGGTATTCCCTCACACGAGTAAATGCCTCAATCTTGGACTTGTCCCACAGTTTGCCCTTCCAAAAAAGCCAGGTGCCCCATTCCGCCACAAACCGTGCGTTCTGATCAAAATCTAGTCTGCCCAGCTCCAGAGCGAGTGCATCGTCCGACAATTCAGCGTCATCCAAATTTGTACCTTCAAAGCCTTTCGCACGAGCGCCATCGATCATCTTTTGGACTTCGATGCGTGTATCCTGCTGCGTGTAGCCAGGGAGGGTGAAGCTATCTGTTATTGTGTGGATCTCAATATTGCTAAGCCCACGTTGAACGTATCTGCCTGTCAGCTTTAGAGTATTAATATGCCAATTTTGGCCAGCCTTGATTTCAGAGACGAGAACTTCGTCTGGGCGTTGATCTCCGCTGCGGTAACCTAAATCTAACCCCAAGTTACCCTTAGATTGCTTTCGAATAGTGTTATCCAGCCAGATTGGAAGTGCGGTGAGATCATCGTCGCGTATCACCTGATAGGCCTTGCCTTCGAAAATCGATGGAGCGAGCAGAATGTAACCCTTGTGTTTAATGTCGACACCAGGGCAGGGACTGCCGACGAAGGTATCCGAGGGATCAGCTTTAAAGATATAGTGAAGACCACCGCGGGGGCTTTTTTGGATGAAGCCAGCATCAACAATATTTGTGCCTCGATAGTGATCCCATGCGCAATCAGTTTTATATGCGTCAACGTCGATTGCGATCAACCCACTGGGAGCCAAGCTCAATCCAATGTTTGCAGTTGGATGAGCCGTCCACCACTGTGTGATTTGACCACTGTCTGTTGTTGCTTCGATGTGTCCTTTTGCCGTGATCGGCTTTTTCGTTTTGGGCCTGATCGGAAATACTCTTAATCCGCGGTCTGCGTATTCCAACGCGGCGCTTAACAGTTCTGACATTTGTCTATCCTGCGTTTGCCGATCCCGAATAAAGATGATACATTATTGCTGTGTAGAAAGTGCCCATCGTATCCTTCAGGAGCGGTGGGTTTTCTATTTTTTGCGGTAATCTCGAGCGCACATTGGCAGTGCATATAGCACCGCCTTCACTTTCGGGTCAGAGAGCAATCCTAAGCTTCCACTCGCTTTGAGAACGCTGTCTTTGCATGTGAGGTACTGCTTGCCTCTCCAGTCGCCTCGGCGGGAACTTTCTTTCTTCTGGATGATCCACTGCATCTGATCTTTGCAAAGGACGAGCCGCCAACGTGGGTTGAACTGAACGATTGCACCAAGGTAAGCCTCATCTTTCTCCCTGTGAGATATATGGCTAGTAGGCAGGCGGCCAGTTTGGTGGGGGGTGGGGGTGCTGGTCTTTAGAAAATGATCAAGCATCTTGTTGCAATCCCAGTCTTGGAGTGCGGCGTTGGCAGTTGCTCAACCAGTCATTCACTTCAGCTTCTAACCAGCCAACCGATCTCTGACCAATCTTGATTGGCGCAGGGAAATCACCCGCAGCGATCTTCGCGTATAAGGTGCTGCGAGGTATTCCTGTTAAAGTTTCAACTTCTGGGCGTCGTATAACTCGGTTTGACATCACTTACTCCAAATCTGATGTGGTCTGGAATAGGCTCTACGAGTGCTGACTATTTGAAAATGGTACGAAACAAACGGGGTTTTTGTACGAATGCATTAGGCGCTCACGTTTTGTGGCGTTCGATTAACTTCACGAAGTGAGTGAGATAAAAAGTCTGAAATACATCATCTTCAGCCTCGACAATATCAAGCTCACTCAACCCTTTTTCTTTTCTAACTGCTGGTCGCAATGGGTGTCGCCACTTTTCCCAGGTTTTGTTGAGTAATTCTTGCCCTGGGATTGTTCCATGCAGCGATAAGGTGTCTTCTTGATAATCAACATCACTATCAGGGAATAGATCGCTTAGAGCTAATATGACCGCGGCTTGTGCAGACCTACCGTTTGCATAATCTTCTTCACCAAGTGTTAAGTCAAACTTTTGCGAAACATTATGAATGACTACCGCTAGTAGATGATGCCATCCGTCGGCATTGGGCCTACCAATTTTTTTCTTGTTTGCAGTTCCCTGCATTAAAGCGATCAGGAAATTTCTTGTCGGTTTTGTAATTGAAATCTCGTGTTTTATTTCACGCTTTATAGCTTCGTCATAAGCTGCTCGAAACTTCTCATCTCTGATTGCTAGCTCGTAATGTCCTGTGCTCAATTTTTCGGGCCAGTTTTCATGCGCATATCTTAGAAATAATGAAAGAAAGGATTTGGAAAATTGTTGACCGATACCCTTGTCGTTTGAAAATATTGAGCCTTGGTCTTTCTCTAAGCGGTTTTTCCATTCAACAAGAAACGAGCGTGCATATGCCACTGCATCAGGTTTTTTATGCAAAATCCGGTCCATGGCTATGCTTCATTCGTTTGCAAACGAATGATTTGGCTATCATCGTTATTCAAATAGCTCGCCCAAGCATCCATGAGCTTACGCCGTTTCTCGAACAGATCAGAGCGAGCATATGCCGCCTCAACCTTGTTAGTTGTTTTATGCGCTAGCGCCCGCTCAGCCACTTCATGTGCAGTATTCGTTTGCTCCTGAACCCAAGTTCGGAAGCTTGTCCTGAAGCCGTGTATGTCGACAGGGTAGCCGAGTTCTTTAACTAATTTGGACATTGTCATGTCAGACATCGGACGACCGGACCGCATACCAGGGAAGATCAAACCATCGTCCCCCAATGCATTAGCTTGCTGCAGGACATGTAACGCACGATCTGACAGCGGAATGATGTGCTCCTCTTTCATTTTCATTCGCTCTGCTGGAATGGTCCACGTCTTTGCGTCAAGGTCGACCTCACTCCAATCGGCCAGTCTAACCTCACCCGAACGTGTTGCCGTAAGTACAAGAAGCTCAATGGCCAGCTTGGTGCTCAACATTGCATCTGAGTTTTTAATGGCATTCAGACAGTCAGCAACATCTGTGTAGGGCAGGGAGGCTCTGTGTTTTGGCTTTCTGTTCGGTTTGGGGAGAACCTGATTTAGTGCTAGCGTTGGATCATCGGTTCTATAACCTTGGGCAATCGCCCATTTCATTACTGTGCCGATACGTTGCTTGACACGACGTGCTGTCTCGTTCTTATCCACCCATATTGGTTGCAGCACTGAGAGTATATCGGCTGCTTGAATGTCATTGACTGGTCGTCTGCCCAACCTTGGCGTGACATAATTTGTCAAAGTAGATTTGAACTGCGCGGCATGCTTGGCATTTGTCCAAGTTGGGGCATACAATTCGATTACTTTATCGATCGCTTCATTTAAACTTGGAATAGCTAAATGCTGTTGCTTGGCTGCGAGTGGGTCACCACCAGCTCTTGCTAGCTTCTTATTTGACACAGCCAATTCACGGGCTTCAGCAAGTGTTACCAGATCAGCAGAACCCAGTCCTATCTCTCGTTGTCTCCCTGCTACACTAACCCTCTGTACCCACCTGCGTGAGCCAGTGGGTTCAATGCGCAGAAACAGTCCGTGGAGGTCATAATATTTACCAGGTTCCTTGAGGTTACGGACCGCTGTTGCGGACAGTGGAGTTCCAGTCTTCGGCATATCTATCCCCTATACTGTCCCCTAAAAAGTACAGGATGTAGCTGGAACTGGCAAGAATAGGTAAGACTTAAATGCCTACAAAGCATCAATAAATATTGATAAAAATAGAATACTTAATACTGCTGTGGATTTAAAAATGGCAGATCCTCGGTCCGCCACTTTCCAAAAATAAAAATTCGGGACTGCAGACGTAGGCTTCTGATAACGCTTAGTTTTTAACCTTGGCGCTATTTTGCCTTAGCCTTTGACCGACCGTTATGCAGACCCGATTACTGACCAAGCCTGTGCCTTACACCTTCGTGCGTGGTGGCTGCTATTACTTCACCCGCAGGGTTCCTGCCGATCTGAGGCAGCATTA